>JAFASL010000831.1 GCA_019244535.1 Alphaproteobacteria bacterium | reverse complement strand
GTGGCAGTGCTCTCGGTGGGCCGCGTCGAGTTCGCGCAAGACCTTAAACGTTATTATATCTTCTTCAAGGGATCTGTCACGGGCCTCGGCAAAGGTTCGGTTGTTCAGTACAACGGCATCACCGTCGGGCGCGTCATCGATGTCCGCGTTGACCCGGACGATCTTGAAAAGATCCAGGTTACAGTCGAAATCGACAAAGACCTCGTTCCGATCAAGACCGACGCCCGAGCGTTTGTGGACACCAACTTACTTAGCGGCGTTGCGACGATCCAAATCCGCGGCGGCACCCGTGACGCCAAGGAGCTCGAGCCGGAACCCGGTCACCGCTACCCGATCATCGCGGCCGGAAGTTCGGTATTCCAGCGCGTGAGCGAAGCGGGGCCCCAGCTAATTGACCGGCTGATGGTCGCGGTCGAGAACCTCAATGATCTGCTGTCGGAGCAGAACCGCAAGGCTGTTTCCGACAGCCTTCAGAATATTCGGACGGTAACCGAGGCCTTTGTCGCGCCCAGCAAGGAGGTAAGCGAGCTGGTCGACAACGCGAATAAGACGGTGCTCCAGATGACGAGCTTGGTCGAGCACCTCGATCATGGCTTCGCCGGCAGGGGCGGACTGAAGGATGAGGCGTCGCAAGCGCTTGCCGAGTTCGACCGCCTCGCCAAAAACCTGGTGGATACCAATCGGCAATTGCAGCAGGTTCTGCAGGAAAACCGCCCAGGTCTGCATGAATTCACCCAATCGACATTGACGCAGGTCGGCAACTTGGTGAGCGACATGCAGCGGTTCGTTGCCGGACTGTCGCGGTTTGTCACATCGGTCGAACGCGACCCGGCGCGGCTCTTCTTCGGCGAGCGGCGGGAGGGATACCGGCCGCAATGACGTTCCCGACGGCGGCTCGCCTATCACGGCGATTGGTCCCGAGTGCCTTTATTTTCGTCCTCGCGAGCTGCTCCGGCTTATTCGGCGGCGAGACGACCCATCTCTATCGCCTGACCCCCAAAAGCACCTATCCGCCGAATCTGCCGCACCGCTCCGTGCAGCTGCTGGTAGACGTGCCTCTCGCGCCGGCGGGGCTCGACAATCCGCGGATCGCCTTGAGCCGATCCCCGGTGTCGATCGATTATTTTGCCGATTCTGAGTGGACAGACCGCGTCCCGCTGCTCGTTCAGACCGCGCTTCTCCAGTCATTCGAAAACAGCAAGACGGTCATCGCGATCGACCGGGAATCGGTGGGGTTGCGTGCCGACTTCGTCCTCAGGACGGAGATCCGGCATTTCGAGGCGGTGTATGGTTCGTCCGATGGGCCGCCGGAGGTCTGGGCGAGCATCATCGTCAAGCTGGTCAATCCTTCCAGCCGCGATGTTGTTGCACAGACCTCGTTCGAACGACGCCGGCGCGCGTCAGCCAACGACGTTCCGAGCATCGTGTCGGCATTCGACGAAGCGATCGGCGGCGTAATGCAAGACATAGTCGTTTGGACGGTGACCAATCCTGCTTTGTCGGTCAAACCGGCTTAGCTATTCTGGACGCGGTTTGTTCACGTGGGGTGGGTGGGAATTGGCAGATTTGGACCGCAGCGAAAGATTGCGCGTGAGCCAAGCCGAAATTGATCGGATGATTGCCGCCGCAGCGGTGATCCGCAATTGCCGCAGCGAGCTGGCCGCCTGCAACACCAACCTGGTCGGCGAGGTCACAGAGGGCGCTCCTGCGATCTGCTCGTGGCGGCACTACCCGGACGGCGAGGTGTACGATCCGAAAAGCCACGCCCAATATTTCTTTCACGCGCATGCTCAGGCCAGCCGGCAAGACCCGGAACGAGGTCACTTCCACACCTTTTTGCGGGCCGAAGGCATGCCGAGCGGTGTGACGCCGCTGCTACTCCCCGAGCTGGCGCTCGCCGATCCGGCGCCGGCCCCTCAGGCCGCTCCGCTCAAGCATGGCACGCGAGAAGAAGTGAGCCACCTGATCGCGATCGCCATCGATCCCCGCGGCGAGCCGATCCGGTTGTTTACGACCAATCGATGGGTTACCGGCGAAACTTGGTACCGGGCCGACGACGTGATCAAAATGTTGGACCATTTTGCCGTCATGGATGGCGGCCCGTCTGTGGTGCTCAACCGTTGGATTGGCGCCATGGTCGAGTTGTTCCGGCCGCAAATTGCAGCATTGCTGCACGCCCGGGACGAGACTGTCATGGCGTGGCGCCGCCGGCGCCGAACTCATGTGCTGGAGGATCCTCGGCTCGAGATTACCTCCAGCCTCGATATCGAACTCGACACCCAGCTCGCCATCATCGATAGGGTTTGCGATCGCTCGGGCGACGACGGCGTTCGGCCGACCCATGGTCTGCCGCCAATGGCCGAAGGCTGGGGCGAGAGCGTCGCCGGCTAGGCGGCGTCTATTTTGGTCCGGGCTGCGCTAAGGGCTCGCGCGGCGGGAGGCCATTGACTCTCAGGCATTCCTTCAATTTGGCATCGCGCTTGGCGTTCGAATCGGCATTGAAGTCGGGGTATGCCGTCTGTGCCTGCCGCGCGCATGCGTCCATCGTCTTGAAGTTTCGCAGCGTTGTTTGACCCTGTTGGGTCGCCCAGGCGCCAGCCGGGAAGAGCAGAAGCAACGGGACGAGC
>JAFASL010000618.1 GCA_019244535.1 Alphaproteobacteria bacterium | reverse complement strand
CGCATTCAACACCTCCGGCCGATCGAGCGTGACGACCGCCAGATCGTCGATGCGCGTCAGATGAAGCGCCATGGATTTAGCACCTCCGGCTGCTCAGGCGGCAATCCGGCGCCTATTGCGGACCGCTGCGCATCGACGCCGGGTGGCCGGGCAATTTGATGCGCTGGGTGGTGTCGGTCAGCTGGGTGCCGTCCACGCGCAGAACCCACATGTCCCCGTCAATAAAGTTTCCGACATAAACGTACTGCCCGTCCGGGCTGAAGGCCACAGCCTCGGGCAACGCGCCGACCTTGACCCCGCCGGCATTGGTGACCTTCTTGCCGTCGATCCTCAGCGCGGTCACCGTCCCCCCCGGGTGATAGAAGGCAGCGCTCTTCGGCATGTTCGAGCCGGCCGCCTCGACCGCAACGGCGAGATCCCCCTTCGGGCTGATCGCCAGGCCCTCGGGTGAGTCCCCGACCGTTATGTGGTCGATAACCCGGGGTGGGTTTGCCTCCAGGTCGATGACACTAACCGTGTCGGCGTTGCCATCCGAGCTCCCGCCATTGCCGGTATCGGCGGTCAGAGCCAGTTTTCCGTCCGGGGTCACCGCAATGTTGTAAGGGAAGATGCCGGCCGGCAGGTCGCGTTTGTCATAGCTGACCTTCTGTCCCTCGATCGACAGCAGGGCGACTTTGTTGGCGTTGGCTTTGGTGGCGAGCGCATGCTTGCCGTCCGGCGTAATCGCCACTGCGGAAACCTGATCCGGACCCGAGCCGACGGTCACGGTGTCGGTCACCAGAACATCCTTGCCCTTGATCGAGAGCACCGAGATCGTGCCATCGGCGCGATTGGCGACGAGCGCCAGATCCCCCTTCGGGCTGATCGCCATGCCCGAGGGCTGCTTGCCGACCGTGATCGTTCCAATCACGCTCGGCGGGCTCGCCTTCAGATCGATCATGAAGACCTTGTTGTCGGGCTCCAGCCGGTGGCCCCATCCCTGGACGACCGGCTCCACCGAATTGGCCACGAAGGCGATATCACCCGCCGGGGTAACGGCGAGGTTGGTTGGCGGGCCCACGACCGAGTTGATCAGCGGTACGGTCGCAGTGATCTGCGGCGCTTCCGGCTTGGAGATGTCGAGAACCGATAAGGTATCCTTGCCAGGATCACGAAGGATCGGCTTGGCATTCTCGTCCCAGGCCTGCTTTTCGTCATTGCCGACGATCAGGACTTGGCCCCACGCCCCCGACAACATGCCGCCAATGGCGATCGCAATACCCGCGCATCCGGTGACAAATAATGAACGCATTTCCCCTCCCCGTTCGGACGTCAACTCGCCTCCAATGCTGCTACGATCCGATGCGTCCGACAAGGCGCAGCCGGGCCCGCAGTGCAATCTTCGGCGGCGTGCGTTATTGTCGCGCGGCCCCCTGATTTATCGGGATTTCCCCTTCCGACATGACCGGCGCTCAGCTTATCGCCGTCGGCCACACCGCGATCGCAAGGGCTCATGCGCTGATCCTGCTGGGCGGAGCGATGGGCCTGTTGAGCATTCTCGCCGGGCTGGTCTCGCGGCGCGTCGGCGCACCGGTGCTGCTCGTCTTCCTCGTCTTGGGCATGCTCGCTGGCGACGAACACGTGCTCGGCATCCCGTTCGATGACTTCACCTCGGCCTATCTGATCGGCAGCGTCGCGCTCGCGATTATTCTGTTCGAGGGCGGGCTGAAGACACCGGTCTCGATGCTGCGGCTCGCCTTCTGGCCGGCCGCGGTGCTGGCGACGATCGGGGTCGCGATGACGGCGGTGGTGCTCGGGGTATTCATCGCGCTGTTCGCCGGCGTGCCGTTGCTAGGGGCGCTGCTCGCCGGCGCCGCGGCCGCGCCAACCGACGCTGCGGCGGTCGGGGTGCTGCTGCGGCGGGCCGGTGCTGCGCTGCCCGAGCGCTTGTTCGCGTTGCTCGAAGTCGAATCCGGGCTCAACGACCCGATGTCGGTATTTCTGACCTTTCTGCTCATGCGCCTGATAGCCGAGCCCGGCTCGATCGGCTGGGGCGGCGCGGCGCTGCTCTTCTTCCGGGAAATGGCAGGCGGGGCGGTACTCGGCCTCGCCGGGGGGTGGGGGCTAGCGCAACTGCTGAAGCACCTGCGGCTCGAAGCCGCGCTCGCGCCGGTGCTGGTACTCGCCGGCGGCCTCGCGATTTTCGGTCTGGCTCAACTGCTCGGCACCAGCGGCTTTCTCGCGACGTACCTCGCCGCGATGGTGACCGGGGCCACACCGAACCGCAGGCACCAAGGCGTCGAGCACTTCTTTGAAGGGATGGCCTGGCTCGCTCAGATCGTGCTCTTCGTCATGCTCGGGCTGCTGGTAACGCCGGAACACCTACCGCCCTACCTGCCCGGTGCGGTGATCGGAGCTGCGGTGCTGATGCTGCTGGCGCGCCCGGTTGCGGTCTTCGCCTGCCTGCTGCCCTTCCGCTTCACGTTGCGTGAGACCGCCTTTGCCTCCTGGGTCGGGTTGCGCGGCGCAGTGCCGATTTATCTCAGCATTATCCCGGCCCTCGCCGATCCGCGCCGCGACGAGCGTCTGTTCGCGAGCATCTTCATCCTCGTGATCGCCTCGCTCGTCGTGCAGGGATGGACGGTGGGCTCGGCCGCTAGGCTTCTCGGCTTCGCCCGCCGGAGGTGACCGAAGCCGTGCCGCACCACACGCCGCTGATCGCGACGCTCGTAGCGGGCCTCGTCCTCGCGTTCATTCTTGGCGCGCTGGCGCAGCGGTTTCGGATCTCGCCTCTCGTCGGCTATCTGCTCGCGGGGGTGCTGGTCGGCCCCACGACACCGGGGTTTGTCGCCGACCCGGCCCTGGCTGCGGATCTCGCCGAGATCGGTGTGATCTTGCTGATGTTCGGCGTCGGCCTCCACTTTTCGCTGGCGGACCTCCTCTCGGTCCGGTTCATCGCAGTGCCGGGCGCTCTCGTCCAGATCGCCTTTGCTACCGCGCTCGGCATGGCATTGGGGTGGAGCCTCGGCTGGAGGCTCGGGGGCGACCTCGTCTTCGGTCTCGCGCTGTCGGTTGCGAGCACCGTGGTCCTGCTGCGCGCGCTGCAGGAGCGGCGTCTCGTCGAGACCGAACAGGGCCGCATCGCCGTCGGCTGGCTCATCGTCGAAGATCTCGCGATGGTCCTGACTCTGGTTCTGCTGCCCCCGCTGGCGGGTCTGCTCGGCGGGGCGGCTGAGGCGGGAAGCGCGGCACCGCCCGGGCAAATCGCGCGCACCCTCGGGATAACCTTCGCGAAGGTTGCCACCTTTGTCGCGTTGATGCTGCTGATCGGGCGCCAGGTGGTCCCGCGTATCCTCCACTATGTCGCCCACACCGGCTCGCGCGAGCTGTTCCGGCTCGCCGTGCTCTCATTGGCGCTGGGTGTCGCCTATGGCGCGGCCGAGCTGTTTGGCGTGTCGTTTGCGCTCGGCGCTTTTTTCGGCGGCATGGTGCTCGCCGAATCCGAACTCAGCCATCGCGCCGCCGAGGAGTCGCTGCCGCTGCGCGATGCATTCGCGGTTCTGTTCTTTGTCTCGGTCGGCATGCTGTTCGACCCGACGATCCTCCTCCGCGAGCCCGGACCGCTTATCGCGGCGCTGCTGATTGTGATGTTCGGCAAATCGGCCGCCGCCCTCCTGATCGTGCTAGCCTTCCGGCATCCGCTGCGCACGGCCCTTACGATCTCGGCGAGCCTGGCGCAGATCGGCGAGTTCTCGTTCATCCTTGCCGGGCTGGGAGTGAGCCTTGGGCTTCTGCCGCAGGAAGGAAGGGATCTGATCCTCGCCGTGGCGATCCTGTCGATACTGCTCAACCCGCTGTTTTTCGCCGCTCTCGACCGGCTCGCTCCTTGGCTCGAACGCCATAGTGTGATGTCCGTCGCGGAGACATCCGCCGAGCCCGTGCAGACGGATCTGCCGACGACGAGCTTGCAGGATCATATGGTCCTGGTCGGTTTCGGGCGCGTCGGCAGCCGGGTCGGCGAGGAGTTGGAGCGCGAGCAGCTGCCATTCCTCGTGATCGAGGACCGCAATGAGCTGGTCGCGAGAATTCGCACCCGCGGGATCGAGGCCATTCAGGGCAACGCCGCCGCACCCGAGGTCCTCGCGGCGGCCAATCTAGCCTTGGCGCGCGCGTTGCTGATCGCGATCCCCGATGGTTTCGAGGCGGGACAGATCGTCGAACAGGGGCGGGCGGCGAATCCCGATCTCGAGATCATCGCGCGGGCGCACTCCGATGAAGAGGTCGAACACTTGCAGCGTCATGGCGCCGACCTCGTGATCATGGGAGAGCACGAGATCGCTCATCGAATGGCCGAGCGGGCGCTCCGTCGCCAGCCGGCTACTTCCGAGCCTGCTCGCGCGCGCGTTCCGCCATAAATGCGAGCTCGACGGGGGTCGATTGCCGGCCGAGGATTTCGTTGCGGTGCGGAAAGCGCCCGAAGCGCTCGATGACTTCGATGTAAGGGCATCCGTAACGACGTAAGGCGCCGCGGCGGTCGGGATTTCGCGGCAGCGCGTCGAACAGCGCCACCGAGCGCCGCTGGTCGGCGAGTTCCTCGCTGTGATGGAAAGGCATATAGAAGAACAACCGCCAGGCCGGCGGGACCATCTGGTCGAACCCGCGTTCGAGAGCCCGGTCCGCCGCCATGCACGCCGCCGTATC
>JAFASL010000551.1 GCA_019244535.1 Alphaproteobacteria bacterium | reverse complement strand
GTCGGCAATGGCCGCGCGGTCGTCGTGTTCGACGTGCTCTACCGGCTATTACGCGACATCTATGGGCGCGAGCACGTACGCTATGTCCGGAACATCACCGACATTGAGGACAAGATCAATGCCGCCGCCCGCAAGAACAACGAGCCGATTGGGGCGCTGACGGCGCGGACGACCAAGGCGTTTCACGAGGACATGGGCGCGCTCGGCAACCTGCTGCCCGACATCGAGCCGCGGGCGACCGAGTACATCCCGCAGATGATCGCGATGATCGAGCGGCTGATTGAGAGCAGACACGCCTATGTCGCCGAGGGTCATGTGCTGTTCTCGGTTCCTTCCGACCCGCATTACGGCCAACTCTCGGGGCGTAGCCGCGACGACATGATTGCCGGCGCTCGCGTCGAGGTTGCACCCTACAAGCGTGACCCGGCCGATTTCGTGCTGTGGAAGCCGTCGGACGCCGAGACGCCGGGGTGGGACAGCCCGTGGGGGCGCGGCAGGCCGGGCTGGCACATCGAATGCTCGGTGATGAGCGAGATGCATTTGGGCGAAACCTTCGACATCCATGGCGGCGGTCTCGACCTCGTCTTCCCGCATCATGAGAACGAGATCGCGCAGAGCACCTGCGCGCATGGCGGCCGCCCGCTCGCCCGCTACTGGGTGCATAACGGCATGCTTACCGATGCCGGCGCCAAAATGTCGAAATCGCTCGGCAATATCCGCACCGTCCGCGAACTGCTCGACGAGGCTCCGGGTGAGGCGATCCGGCTGGCGCTGCTGACCGCGCATTATCGCGACCCGCTCGATTGGACGAGCGACAGGCTGCGCCAGGCACGGCAGACGCTCGATCGCTTCTATCGCGCGCTGACCCTGCCGCGCGACGCGGTTTTCGAGCGGTTTGGCGAGGCTGGCAAGGCTGTGCGACCGGTGCGCGAGGCGCTGGAAGACGATTTGCATACACCGCTGACATTGACCCATCTGCATGAGCTGGCAGGTGCGATAAACCGGACGACCTCGGATGCCGAGCGCTCCGCGCTGCAACGGGCGCTAGAAACGGGCGGGCAACTGATGGGTCTCCTCGGCCAGCCGCCGCTCGACTGGCTGCAGGGCAGCGCGAAAGCCGATGCCGAGCGGATCGAGCAGAGGATCGCTGCGCGGGCAACGGCGCGGCGGCAGCGCCGCTTCGCCGAGGCCGACAATATCCGCAAAGAGCTCGCGACCGAGGGCGTCCTGCTTGAAGACCGGCCGGACGGCACGACGACCTGGTGGCGAAAGGACTGAAAGTGGCCGGCACGGATCATCGCCGCCAGGCGGTGACGGCGGGCCCGGCGATCATCCTGGTGGAGCCGCAGCTCGGCGAGAATATCGGGACTGCGGCGCGGGCGATGATGAATTGCGCTCTCGATGATCTGCGCCTGGTGCGGCCGCGGGATGGCTGGCCTTCGGCCAAGGCGATCGCCGCGGCGAGCGGGGCGGACGCGGTGCTCGCGAAAACGAGGCTCTACCCCGATGTCCCAGCCGCTATCGCGGACCTCAATCATGTTTACGCCTCGACCACGCGCGACCGCGGCATGGTGCGGCGCGAGGTGACCCCCCGCCACGCGGCAAATGAAATGCGGGAGAGGCTGGCAGCGGGCGAGACCTGCGGCGTCCTCTTCGGGCCGGAGCGAACCGGGCTTTTGAACGACGACGTAGCCCTCGCCGATACGGTATTGACCGTGCCGCTCAACCCCGGCTTCTCGTCGTTGAACCTGGCGCAGGCGGTGCTGATCGTCGGCTACGAGTGGTACACTTCGGGTGCGGCGGCGTCTTCCGAAAGATTGCGCCGCGGCGGCAGCCGGCCGGCGGCGAAAGCAGAGCTGTTGAACTTCTTCGAGCACCTCGAGGAGGAGCTGGTCCGCAACGGCTTTTTGCGCAACCGCGAAAGCCGGCCGAGCATGGTCCGCAACCTGCGCAGCCTGTTCCAGCGCGCGCAGTGCACCGAGCAGGAATTGCGCACCTTGCACGGCGTCGTCACCGCCTTCGCCGGCCCGCGGCAGCGCAAGGCACAACTAAGCGAAGGAGCTGAACATGCCGAACCTGAATTATGAGACCGCGCTCATCGTCGGAGCGGGCTCGGGCTTGAGCGCGTCACTGGCGCGCCTGTTCTCCCGCGAAGGCTTGCAGGTGGCGCTCGCCGCGCGCAATTCGGAAAAGCTCGGCCCGCTCTGCGCCGAGACCGGCGCCAAGGCTTTCGCGTGCGAGGCAACCGACCCCGGCCAGGTGGCGCAGATGTTCCGCGCAGTGGAGGCGGCGACCGGCGAGCCGGACGTGGTCGTCTACAACGCCAGCGCGCGGGCCCGCGGTCCAGTCGCCGAGCTGGTTCCAGCCGAGGTCGAGCGGGCCATCATGGTCAGCGCCTATGGGGGTTTTCTGGTGGCGCGAGAGGCGGCGGCCCGGATGATGCCGAAAAAGCGCGGAGCGATCCTGTTCACCGGCGCCTCGGCGAGCGTCAAGGGCTACCCGCTGTCGGCACCCTTTGCGATGGGCAAATTCGCGCTGCGCGGGCTCGCGCAGAGCATGGCGCGCGAGCTGGCGCCGCAAGGGATTCACATCGGGCACTTCGTGATCGACGGGGCGATCCGCAACCCGGGCCGCACCGAACCGCCGGATCGTCCGGACAGCATGCTCGATCCGGACGCGATCGCCGCATCCTACCTGCACTTGCTGCAGCAGCCGCGCTCGGCCTGGACCTGGGAGGTCGAGCTGCGGCCGTGGGTGGAACGGTTCTGACGGAACGCCGCGCAGCCCTTCGGGTCTGGAGCGCGTTTGCGCTGCTGATGCTCTTAGTGGCGGCGCCGGTTTTCTCGACGACGCTGCCGCCGCTTTTCGATTACCCCAATCACTTGGCCCGCATGCACCTCCTCAGCGAGGGCGGCAATCAATTTTACGAGGTGCGTTGGGAGCCGTTGCCCAATCTCGCGCAGGACCTGATCGTACCGCCGCTCGCACGACTGGTCCCGCTCGACGTCGCGTCGAAGCTGTTTCTGGTCGCAACCCTCGGCCTGATCGCGGGCGCAACGTTATGGTTGAACCGCGTCGTTACAGGCATGTGGAGGCTGTGGCCATTACTCGCATTCACGTTGCTTTATAATCGGGTATTCTTGTGGGGCTTTTTGAACTACCTCTTTGGGATCGGCGTCGCCCTTTTTGGCGCGGCGCTGTGGGTGGCTCTCGAACGCAAGCAGTGGTGGCTCAGAGCCTTCACATCTACGCTAGTCGCGCTCGCCTGCTACTTCAGCCACGTTGCTGCTTTCGGGTTTTACGCGCTGGTTATCTTTGGGCTTGAGTTGCAGGCCGCCACGGTAGAGCTGCGTGCCCGCTGTTGGCCGGCGCTCGGTAGCAGAATGGTGATTGCGGGAGTTCAGTTCGTCGCTCCCGCCGCTTTGATTGCCGGATATTGGGACAAGAGAGCCGGCGCCGGCGTCAGCTATCCCGCGATTTGGCGCAAAGCGGATCTTTTGTTTAGCGTTTTCGACAATTACAACCGTGTCTTCGATATCGTCTGTTTCGCCTCGTTTCTTGCTCTTTTGGCATGGCGCGCGGCAGCACGGCGGCTCCGCCTGTCTCCCCGACTAGCTTGGGCGGTAGGCGCTGTCGCCGTGGTATATCTGATATTGCCGAGCCAGCTCTACGGCGGCTCGGGCGTCGACCACCGGTTGCCGATTGCCCTCTGCCTGCTGGTAATTGGCGCGACTGCGCCGGAATTTCCCAATCGGCGCATAGCAGCGGCAATCGGTGTGCTGACGGTAGTCGTGCTATTAGCCCGCCTCGCATTTATCGAGCATGTATGGGTAGAAGCGGGACGCGTCTATTCCGCCGATTTGGCCGGGATCGATCTGCTGCCTCGAGGCGCCAGACTGGCTGTCGCTCATCCAGCAAGTGCTGTGAATTTCGTCCCCATTCCGGAAGTGCACCTGCCCGTGTTGGCGGTCGCACGGCGCGAGGCTTTTGTACCGACTCTGTTCGCCTACAAGGGCCAGCAGCCGGTCGCATTGCGAGCGCCATACGCCGCGCTCGCCGACGCGGCAACACCGGAGGCGTTGTGGGATTTTCTCTGGCGTGATGACACGGCAGAGAACGCTGGACTAGGTCGGATCCTTCAGCAATACGATTTTCTTGTCGCGATAGGAAACGAACCGCAGCGTCGGGTGCTAAGCGGGTGTTTTCAGCGCATTTTCACGCGGCCGAATTTCGAGATACTCGCCGTTCTCCACAATTCGGCCTGCGATTTGTGAAATGCTATTGGCTGCGACAGAGCGGGCTCCAGGAGAGAAGATGTTGCCATCGGCGCTCGGCGGCATGTTGAGGGTAGGGCCAAGCAGCAATAAGCCGCCACCCACCCGGATCGTGGCGGAGGAGGACCGCTTGGGCGGGTGGCAGGTCGCTTTGTCCCTGCGGGGTGCATGAAACGAGAGCGAGCGGATAGCCGAGGCGGGCGGCTTCCTCGAGGGTTGCCGGATCGGCGGTATTGCGGCGCAGCAGATCCAGCCTGCGGCGCCGTGGGGGCGTGTCGGCGAGGACGCCGGAGATCATCGTCGCAACGCTGTCGTTGTCGCCCGGTAATAACAAGGCTAAACGGTCGTCATCGCTGAGATAATTCGCAACATGTTTTGCGAGATCCCATACAAGAGGCTGCGGCATGTCGAGGTCAAAACGCAGCCGTTTCACAAAAGCGACGGGCGCCAGAAGGGCAAGCGACAGCAGCACTGCACCGGCGAGCCGGCGATCCTTGCTCCGGAGCCGCGCTGCTGCCCCGAGATCACGCATCGCCAACGCCAGCGACAAGACGAGCACAAGCGACAGTTGGGTGTTGTAGCGAAAATAGGAATGTGCGTTGGCGCTCATTTCCGGGGGAAAGACGGCGATGTACGCCGCCAAAACAAACAGGTTGTAGAGGACGAACAGCGCGGCGTTGAATATCAGAAGCCGGGTCGTAGGCGTCCAACCTTGCCGTACCCACAGTACCGGCAAGACCAAAATCGAGCCAATGACGCAGGCGAAATAAAGTGGCTTTTCCGATATGACGCCAAGGATGCTGCTCGTGGCCTCCGCTAGATGCCAGTTCCATTCGGCGGCTGGCAGCGGCTTCAACTCATCAACCCCCGCATGACCGACGTGATACCGCCAAACCGCAAACAGAAACGCCGCCGGCAACACAGCCAATGCCGTGTGCCGCAATGCCGCCGCGCGCGGCACCGCCGGTTCCGTCC
>JAFASL010000507.1 GCA_019244535.1 Alphaproteobacteria bacterium | reverse complement strand
GAACAACAATCAGCGCGGCGCGACCGGCCAGCGCCGGCGAGCGGATGTGAGCCGGTTGGGATATATGCGCCAGCTGGCCTGGCCGAGGGTATAGCGGTCCTCGCGGCCGAGCCAATCTTCGCCGCTATACTGCAAAACGCCGGCCTGCCGCGATTTCGCCGACGCCGCAACGGCTTTGGTACGCTTTTGCACATCATCCTCGAGCAACAGGTCTCGATCGACGCCGCGGCGAACATGTATCACCGACTTACTGGGCTGTGTCATCCGCTGTCACCCGCCGCTTTTCTCGCCCTTGACGACGCGATCTTGCGGTCATGCGGCTTCAGCGGGCAAAAAATGGGCTATGCACGCGATCTCGCAGTGGCCGTTGACGACGGGAGGTTTGATTTCGCCCGGCTCGCGGCGGCTGGAGACGATGCCGCATTGGCCGATTTGCTCGCAGTCAGAGGTATCGGCCGGTGGAGCGCTGAGGTTTACCTGCTGTTCGCGTTGGGCCGGCCGGATATCTGGCCGGCGGCAGATCTGGGATTGCAGCTTGCGATCGCCGAACAACTTGGTCTCGGTTCGCGCCCCACCGAGGATGCGTTACGGCTCCGTGGCGAGGCGTGGCGACCTTGGCGGTCGGTCGCGGCCTGCCTCTTCTGGCAATCCTATCTGCATGCTCGCGGCCGCGTTGCTCCGCGTTTGTCGCCGGAGCTTTACGCCTGATCTCCCAGCAGATTGCCGACCGGAGGGCGGGTCCGGTACTTGCGCAACGACCAGCCGCCTGCGACCGACAGAGCAACGATGATCAATACCGGCGGGCCCGCCTGCGTCAGAACGCCTATCAGTATCTCGACCGCGACAGCGAGCAAAAAAGCGAACACGGGGCTTAGCAGAATGCCGCCTGCGATTACCCACCAAGCCCAGTTTGAGAGGCTGTCCATATGCGCTGACGCTCCGATAAAGCGCGGGGCAGCCTGTATCGCAGACAATAGTTGGTGAGTTGTTAGCGCGAGGGATGTCATGACCGAACACTTCCCCGACAATTTCCTCTGGGGAGCCTCGACCTCGGCTTACCAGATCGAGGGCGCGGTCGCGGAGGATGGCCGCGGACCGTCGATCTGGGACACCTTCAGCCATCAACCGGGCAATGTGCTCGGTGACGATACGGGTGACGTCGCCTGCGACCATTACCACCGCTGGCCCGAGGACGTCGCGTTGATGCGCGAGCTCGGCATCGGCGCTTACCGTCTGTCGACCGCCTGGCCGCGCATTCTGCCGGAGGGCCGCGGCAGGCCCAACCCAAGGGGCCTCGAATTCTACGATCGACTCGTCGACGCGGTGATGGCGGAAAACATCGAGCCCTGGGTCTGCCTCTATCACTGGGATCTGCCGCAGGCCCTCGAGGATCGCGGCGGCTGGCAAAACCGTGATGTCGCATCCTGGTTCGCCGAATACGCCGCCGTCACCGCGCGGCGGCTCGGCGACAGAGTCAAGCATTGGGCGACATTCAACGAACCCAACGCCGCGAGCGTGCTGGGCTATTGCGAAGGCAAGCACGCCCCCGGCATTCGCGGCCGTGAGAGCGCGCTCAAAGCGATCCACGTCATGAACCTGGCACATGGGCTCGGAACGGAGGCGATGCGTTCGGAGCGGGCCGACTTGATGATCGGCAACATCTACAATTTCCATCCGCGAGAGCCGGCCAGCGAGCGCGAGGAGGACGAGATCGCGGCCATCATGCTCGACGCCCTGTGGAACCGCTCTTTCCCGGACCCGCAAATCCACGGCGCCTACCCGGAACCCCTCGCGGCCGAAATGGAAGCCTTGATCCAGCCGGGCGATCTCGACTTGATCAAGCGGCCGCTCGACTACTTTGCATTCAACCACTACACGCGGTCGCGCGTGCGCCGCGACCCCGACCACCCGTTTGAGGTCGGCACGGTACCGCCCGAACCCGGGGCCCCGGTCACCGAGATGGGCTGGGAGATCGCGCCCAGCGCTTTCCGCCAGGTGTTGATCGAAGCAAAAGAACGCTACGCCGGCGAAATGCCGATCTATGTTCTGGAAAACGGGGCTGCCTTCCCTGACGTCATCGATGTGGACGGACGCATCCGTGATGAACAGCGGATCGCCTATCTGCGCGGTTACCTCGGGGCGGTTCTCGACGCTATCGCGGCGGGCGTTTCGGTGCGGGGCTATTTTGTGTGGTCATTGCTCGACAATTTCGAATGGGCGTTCGGCTACAGCCGGCGATTTGGTCTGGTTCATATCGATTTCGCCACGCTCGAGCGCCGGCTCAAGGACTCGTTCCATTTTTATGCCGAGCTTGCCCACGGCGCCGCGCTCGAGCGGGAGTAAAATGCCGAGCCTGCTCAACCCCGACTTGCCGCTTGATCTCGTCGCTCACGTCATTCAGGTGGCGCTGACCCCGATTTTCCTGCTCTCGGGCATCGCCACGTTGCTGAACGTGTTCGCGACGCGGCTGGCCAGAGTAGCCGATCTTGTCGCCCAAATTACCAAAGCGATGGAGCAGACCGACACCGAGGAAGGGGCAGACCTCGCTCGACAGCTGCTGCGTCTGCGACGCCGATCGATCCTCCTCGATGCGGCGGTCGTGCTCGGCGCGATTGCAGCAGCAGCGACCTGCGCTTCGGTTTTCACTCTTTTTGTTGGAGCACTGCGTGATTCGACAGTTGCCGCCGTGCTGTTCACCACATTCGGGCTCGCAATTGTCTGCACGATCAGTGCAATCGCGGCATTCACCGTGGAAATGATGATGGCCGGTAGCGGCGTGCGGGCCGAAGTGGCGCGCCAGCGCCTATCCGAGCAGATTTGAGCCCTCAACCGAGAAACTCGCCGCACCGCCGCTCGATATATTCCTGCGAAGCGAAAAAATCCTCGGCCAAGTCCAGCGTCGCGGCAGGCCGTTTCGTTTCGAACCGGACCCTATGCTGCCGCGCGATCTCGGAAAGACGGCGGGCCACATCCGCACGGCCCGTGAAGATGACCCCTTCGACCTCCGCCCGGATCGCCGCGAGCGCCGCGCCGACACTGTCGCCACAATCGAGAAAGGCGCAGAAGCGAGCCTCAGGAACCGCTTGCCGAGCCGCGGTGACGAGCGCTCCAAACCAACCCGGGCCAACATAGCCGCCGGCATCCGATGCGCTGGCAAGAACGATCGCTCTCTTTGCCGACGCAGCAGCCCTCACAGCGCCGATCGCCTGAGTGAGGGAATGGATGATGATGACGGGATCAGGCGAGCCCACCAAAATAAGCAGCCACCTCAACCATACGGTTCGAAAAACCCCATTCGTTATCGTACCACGACAGAACTCGCACAAAGCGCTTATCGACCACCTGAGTCTGCGTCACGTCAAACGTCGAGCTGTGCGAGTCGTGGTTGAAGTCGACCGAGACGGTCGGCGCCTTGTTGATTCCGAGGATGCCACGCAGCCGGTTCGATTTGGCCGCGTCCTCCATCAGGGAATTTACTTCGTCACCGGAGGTCTCCCGCGCAGCGTCGAAGGTGAGGTCGATCAGCGAGACGTTCGCGGTCGGCACGCGGATCGCGGTGCCGTCGAGCTTTCCTTTGAGCGCCGGCATCACCATGCCGATCGCCCGCGCCGCGCCGGTTGAGGTCGGGATCATTGATTGCGCGGCCGCGCGGGCCCGGCGCAGGTCGCTGTGCAAGGTGTCCTGCAAGCTCTGGTCGCCGGTATAGGCGTGGATCGTCGTCATGAAGCCGCGCTCGATGCCGATCCCCTGGTGCAGTACATAGGCGACCGGCGCGAGACAGTTGGTCGTGCAAGAACCGTTCGAGATGACCTTGTGCTCGGGCTTCAGCTCCTCCTGGTTGACCCCCATGACAACGGTGAAGTCGGCGCCGTCGGCGGGAGCTGAGACGATGACCTTTTTCGCGCCGGCTTCGACGTGCTTCGCCGCCGCGTCGCGCTTGGTGAACACGCCGGTGCATTCGAGCGCCACATCGACCCCGAGCTCCCTCCACGGCAACTTCGCGGGATCGCGTTCGGCGGTGACGCGGACTTTGCCGCGCCCGGCGTCGAACCAGTTCTCGCCCGTCGTCACCTCGTGCGGGTAGCGGCCGTGAACGCTGTCATAGCGCAGCAGGTGCGCATTGGTCTCGACGGGGCCGAGATCGTTGACCCCGACCACCTCGATCTCTCGGCTTGGATGTTCCATTGCCGCGCGGAAGACCAGCCGCCCGATGCGGCCAAAGCCGTTGATCGCAACCCGTACCGCCATGGTTCGTCCTCCCAAAGCTCTATCCGATCTATAGGAGGGAGCGGGCCGCTTCCGCAACCTTTTCGGGCGTAATGCCGAAATGCGGGAACAGCGCCTCACCCGGAGCCGAAGCGCCAAAACCCGTCATGCCGACAAACGCGCCGCGCGGTCCCAGCCAGCGGTCCCAGCCGAATTTCACGGCGGCCTCGACCGCCACGCGAGGCGCCGCGCCAAGCACCGCATCGCGATCCCCTCTGGATGACTTGTCAAACAGCTCCCAGCACGGCATCGACACGACCGCGGCGCGGATGCCGTCGCGCGCCAGCAACTCGCGTGCCGTGACGGCGATCGAGACCTCGGAGCCGGTGGCCAGCAATGTCACCTGGCGCGCTCCATCCGCCTCTACCAACACATAGGCGCCCTTGGCCGAGCGGTTCTCCGTGCTCTCTTCCCGGCGCAGCAGCGGCAGCGACTGGCGGGTCAGAGCAAGCAAGGAGGGGCCGTCCCGCCGCTGCAATGCGAGTTCCCAGCATTCGGCGGTCTCGACCGGATCCGCCGGCCGGTAGACGTGGAGCCCCGGCATCGCGCGCAACGCCGCCAGATGTTCGACCGGCTGGTGCGTCGGGCCGTCTTCGCCCAGCCCGATCGAGTCGTGGGTCATCACATAGATGACGCGCACCCCCATGAACGAAGCCAGCCGGATCGAGGGCCGGGCATAATCGGAAAATGTCAGAAACGTCCCGCCATAGGGGATCAGCCCGCCATGGACAGCGATGCCGTTCATCGCCGCCGCCATGCCGTGCTCCCGGACGCCGTAGCGGATATAACGCCCGGAATAGTCGCCCCGGCGGACATCCTTCTGGTCCTTGGCCTTGGTGTTGTTCGACGGCGTCAGATCGGCCGAGCCGCCGACGAGCTCGGGCACGACGCGAGTTAAGGTGTCGAGCACCGTGCCGGAGGCTTGCCGCGTCGCGATCTTCGCATTCGCCTGGCGAAAATCATTGCAGACGCTTGCGATCGCTGCGGAGAGGCCGAGAGGGAGCTCCCTGCGCTGGCGCCGCAGGAATTCGGCGCGCCGCTCGGCCGAAAGGGATTGCAGGCGAGCCTCCCAGGCGCACCGCAAAGGTTCGCTGCGGGTGCCTACCTGT
>JAFASL010000477.1 GCA_019244535.1 Alphaproteobacteria bacterium | reverse complement strand
TTCCAGCCTGTTCCTGCTCCTGGGAGGGCTTAATGATCACACCCGGGCCACGCCAGAGCAAATCGGGGCGGCCACAACGAACCAGGTGGCGACCCTGTACGGGCTGGGCGCGCGCTACTTCGAAGTCGGTTTGCTGCCCTCGGCAGTCCCGGCATTCACGGACAGCGCTACGAACCTAAACCCCGAATATCGAGCTCTGGT
Organism: Alphaproteobacteria bacterium; assembly: GCA_019244535.1. GTDB lineage: Bacteria > Pseudomonadota > Alphaproteobacteria > ATCC43930 > CGMCC-115725 > AP-15. The sequence goes on along the minus strand of JAFASL010000477.1, from coordinate 3,488 downwards.
CCCGCAGCTGCAGGCGGAATTTCCCGACGCTGTCATTCACCTGAGCGACTGGGGGCCGGATTACGATGACACATCGCGAACCCGTCGAAGTATGGGATCACCAACACGACTGATCCCTGCTTTGATATCCCGACACAGATGCAAACCTGTACTACTCCCAATACTTATTTCTACTACTATATTGTTCACCCATCGGATGCGGCGCACCATATAGTGGGGGATGAGCTTTATCAGGAAGCGCTAGACCTGAAGGTCCCGGAGCCGATGTCGGCAGCCATCCTCACCACTGGCCTGCTCGCCCTTGGCTTCGTCCGCAAGCGCCTCAACAAAACTCGAAGCTCATTCGACTTCCCTCGTCCATTCCGGCTGGCCCCGACCCCTGCCGCGCTAAGTGCCGATCCGCCGAGACGAGCACGAGACGCGTCCAGTCGACATGCTGCGCGGCCGGTTGCGGTCAGCTACAATCGCAGCTAGCTGCTCGCCTTCAGCCGCGCTCAATAACACAATAGCGTCTGAGCCATGGCCGCTTCCCCCCAAGACCCGGCTCAGTATGGCCGATCCCAGCGACGCTGCGAATCTTCTGGTACTCTAAGCGCTAGAGAGCGAGCCTCGACCGCATCCGGCTGTTTGACTTCCGCCAGCCCTACGACTCAATTGTCGGATCGGAATTCTAAATCGATGCGGCGGGTCGGCTCACCCTCGTTTACGATGTTCGTCGCCCGTGCCCCGCCCGAAATCGAACCTGTCGAATAGATCGCCGATCGCCGGGCTGTTCACCGGCACATCAGGATTGTCGCTGTCAGAGACGCGTCGACAGCAGAAGTCTGGGCTGTTTCGCTTGTCGTCGTTGCCCCGCTAGCGCCGCTTTGTCACGTAGCGGAGAATCGTCTCGATCACGATGTCGCGGCGGCGGGCTAACGCCTCCGCACTCGTCATGTCACGCTTGAAGAGGCGCGAGAACGTGGCGCGGTTGGCGACGTTGAAGAAACATAGCGCGCTGATGGTCATGTGCAGGTCGATAGGGTCAATGCCGTCGCGGAATACGCCTATCCGGCGTCCGCGATCGCAGATGTCGCGCAGGCTTTCGATCACCGGCCAGTTGAGCTGCTGGATCGTCGTGGAGCGAGCGAGATGCTCGCCTCGATGGATGTTCTCAATGATGACCAGACGGATGAACGGCTCGTTCGCACTCTGGAAGTCGAAGGTAAAGCCGATCATTGTGCGCAGCGCTGCTTTCGGATCAAGGCCGGTGAGATCGAGCTCGGCCTCAATTTTGCGGATGCGCGCGTAGGCTTGTTCGAGGACCGCGATGAACAGGCCCTCCTTGTCGCCGAAATAATAATAGAGCATCCGCTTGCTTGTATGGGTTCGCGCAGCAATGCGATCGACGCGGGCCCCATTGAAGCCGTTCTCGGCGAATTCCTCCGTCGCGATCTTCAGGATGTCTCGGCGGGTCCCCTCCGGGTCTTGCGGGCGGACCACCACCCGGCGCCGATGCGCCTTCCTTCGCCTCCATATATCCATAGTTTCCATCCGTCGCAGCTGACCTCCCGTCCGGGGCAATAATTGATTTTGCCGTTGCACAAATTAACCAATTAGTACATTCTGGGCAGATGCAGCCCACATAACCGATAGTTCCGACTGAGGGACAATGGCCATCCCTCGCTCACATTGGGAGGAACATTCATGTACAACGCTTCAGAAATCAAAGCTCGGGTATTGGACCCCAGAAACGGCCAGAGAGGCGCAGCGTGTTGCGCCAGCAATGCTACACGTTTGGCTTTGCTCGTCGGCTTCGTCAGCGGCGTTGCCGTTCTGGCATCGGTGTTGACGGCATGGCACGCATCGGCCGCCGTGCCGGTCCCCTCGATTACCGGTCCGATACCAGGCGACGCGCCCGGCAGCCCTGACCACAACTACACGTTCCTGTCGACGGACATCCCGCTGGCCTCCTACGGCTATGTTCAGCAGGAATTCTTCATGTCGGGCAACGCCATGCTGTACAGCAACGTGGGGCCGGCGCCCGGCGGCGTTGGTTCGAGCCCAGTGCAGGCGCCGACCGGTATTCCGAGCGGCTACGCGCCCTATAAGACGAATCTCATCGTCTATCGTCCGGCGCACGCCGCGCATTTCAATGGCACCGTCATCCTGGAATGGGCCAATGTCACCAGCGGCTACAATATCTATCCCGACTGGAACCAAGCGGCGGATTACTTTATCAACAACGGTTATGCCGTCGTCGAGGTGTCGGCGCAGCGCAACGGCATCCAGGGCACGTCGAACGCGCTGGTCAACTGGAGCCCGATCCGATACGGAACGCTGGACGTCACCGACGGCGGGGTATACACCCACGACGAGCTTGCCTACTCGATCTTCTCGCAGGCGGCACGGGCCGTTCGCAATAATGCGGGCAACGTGATTGGCGGACTGCCGATCAAGCACGTGATCGCCGCGGGTACATCACAATCCGCAGGCTGGCTTAGCGTCTATGCCAACGCGCTGCAGCCGGTCGACAACATGTTTGACGCCATCCTGCTCCGCGTCGGTGGCGAGCTTATCCGTGCTGACCTGACGATCCCGGTATTCAAGCTGTTGTCGGAATCCGAGTTCGACAACCCGTCGAGCGACAACGAAATTCCCGTGCTGCAGCCCGACCGCAACGGCGGCCGGCATGGTGCCGGTGGTTTTCGCATCTGGCAGGTCGCCGGTACATCGCACAGCGACTACTGGAATGCGCTCCAGGCCTACTATGTCCGCATGCGTGATCTCGGGGTCAACACGCTCGCCAACACGTGCAACTATCCGGATCTCAGCCGCATCCCGATGCACCACGCGATCGACGCTGCCTATTCGGCGCTGATGAAGTGGGTCCATTCCAGCGTGCCGCCGCCGCACTCGCCGTCGATCCAGCTTGTCTCGACGACACCGCCCCGATCGTCGGTCGACATCTACGGCCCCGATGTCGCGCGCGACAGCTATGGCAACGCGCTCGGCGGCATCCGCTTGCCCGAGATGCAGGTGCCAACCGCCCTCAACACCGGCACGAATACTGGGCCGGCACTCTGCTTCCTGGACGGGACCTATATTCCGTTCACACCGGACGTGCTCTCGCAGCTCTATCCGACCCATCACGACTACGTGTCGAAGTTCGCGGAGACGGCGATTGCCCTCTACAAGCAAGGTTTCCTGGTGCAGGCGGATATGATCACGGCGATCGCGGCCGCGCAAAAGGCATCGGTGCCGTAAAGGAGGGAGCATACGACAGCGACGTGACATCCGATCGACACATGCTACCGGCTGGCGCCAGATCCGCGACCGGCGATGCCACCTCTCCAGTGACCAGGACGCGACCGGTCTTTCCGTATCCTGCCACATCCGTTTACACAGGCCAAGGTAACCTCAACGACGCTGCCGACTACGTTCAGGGGCCGCCGACGCCGGGTGTCAGCGACGTTCTACCGTGGCTAGGGCTTAAGCACTATGCAGCC
>JAFASL010000423.1 GCA_019244535.1 Alphaproteobacteria bacterium | reverse complement strand
GATCGACCGCCGGATAAATCCCGAGTTCGGCTATCTGCCGAGACAGCACGGTGGTTGCGTCGAGATGGGAGAAAGTCGTGGCAGGCGCCGGGTCGGTCAGATCGTCCGCCGGCACGTAGATCGCTTGCACAGAAGTGATCGAACCCTTTTTCGTGCTTGTGATGCGCTCCTCCAAGGTTCCCAAATCGGTTGCAAGCGTCGGCTGATAGCCGACCGCGGAAGGGATGCGGCCGAGCAGCGCCGATACCTCGGAGCCCGCCTGAGTAAAGCGAAAGATGTTGTCGACAAAGAACAGTACGTCCTGGCCCTCTTCGTCGCGGAAATACTCGGCCACAGTTAGTCCGGACAGGCCGACGCGGGCGCGTGCGCCCGGGGGCTCGTTCATCTGGCCGTAGACAAGCGCCGCTTTAGAGCCCGGTCCGTCGACGGTGATGACACCCGATTCCATCATCTCATGGTAGAGGTCATTGCCCTCTCGGGTGCGTTCGCCGACCCCGGCGAAGACCGAGTAGCCGCCATGCGCCTTGGCGATATTGTTGATCAATTCCATGATGATCACGGTCTTACCGACGCCGGCGCCCCCGAACAGCCCGATCTTGCCGCCCTTCGCGTAAGGCGTGAGCAGATCGACCACCTTTATCCCAGTCACCAAAATTTGCGCTTCGGTGGACTGGTCCATAAAGTCCGGCGCTGATTTGTGGATCGGCGAGCGCATTTTGGTCACGACCGGGCCGCGCTCGTCGACCGGCTCGCCGATGACATTGAGGATGCGGCCGAGCGTCTCGGGACCGACCGGCATCATGATCGGCTCGCCGGTGTCCACCACTTCCGCGCCGCGCACAAGCCCATCGGTGGTGTCCATCGCGATTGTGCGCACGATGTTTTCGCCGAGCTGCTGCGCAACCTCCAAGACCAAGGTTCGGCCATTGTCATTAATGTGCAATGCATTGAGAATCGCCGGAAGCTCTCCGTCAAAATGCACATCAACGACGGCGCCAATAACTTGCTCAACAGTACCGATGGTATTCCTGGCCATGTTTTACGAAATCCCCGTATCCAACATCACAGCGCCTCGGCCCCGGAGATGATCTCAATCAGCTCCTTGGTAATGACCGCTTGACGCGTGCGGTTATAGTTGAGGGTGAGCCGATCGATCATCTCGCCGGCATTGCGGGTCGCATTGTCCATAGCGGTCATGCGCGCGCCTTGCTCGCTCGCGGCATTCTCGAGTAGAGCGGTGTAAATCTGGATTGCCAGATTCTTCGGCAGCAAATCGGCGAGAATCTCCTCTTCTGAGGGCTCGAACTCATAGACCGCGCCAGCCCGCACACCCAATTCGGTCTCGACGCTCGCGTCTCTTTGGCCCGGCGCCGCGGGCGCAAACGGGATCAGCTGCTGCACTGTCACGATCTGTGTCATCGCCGACCGGAAACGGTTGTAGATGATCGAGCAGACGTCGAAACCACCCTCTTGATAGAGGAGGAGAATGCGCTCAGAGATGTCCTGCGCCTCGTCGAACGAAAGCCGGCGCCGCCCCACCTCGGTAAGACTATCGCGGATCAGGGGATTGTAATCACGCCGCAACCCGTCGCGGCCCTTGCGACCGATGATAAGAAGCATCACGCGCTTGCCGGCGGACTCGATGTCACGGATCCGCCTGCGCGCCTCACGCAAGATCGAGGAGTTGAAGCCGCCGGCGAGACCGCGATCCGAGGTCGCGACCACAATCAGATGGGTCTCTTCCTTGCCGCTGCCGACAAGCAGCGGCGGCGCGCCGGGAAACCCCGCCATTCGATCGGCCAGCGAACCGAGCACGCGCTCCATCCGTTCCGCGTACGGACGGGCCGCCTCGGCCTGCTCGACCGCGCGCCGCAGCCGCGATGCCGCGACCATCTTCATCGCCGAGGTGATTTTCTGGGTCGACCTGATGCTGCGGATGCGCAGGCGCAGGTCTTTCAAGCTCGGCATCGGACGGGCTCGGCTCTGATCAGGTCATGCGAAAGTTTTAACGAAACCGTCGAGGAAATCGCTCAATCCCTTCTCGACCGCAGGCGAGATTTCCTGCTCGGTGCGGATCGTTTCTAGCATCTCCGGGTGCGCATTCCGCAGCTCCCGCAGGGCCGAAGTTTCGAAGCGCCCGACATCTGCCACGGCAACGGTATCGAGGTAGCCTCGGGTACCGGCAAAGATCGACACCACCTGCTCTTCGACCGGAACCGGCGCGAACTGCGGCTGCTTCAGCAGCTCGGTTAGGCGGCTGCCGCGAGCCAGCAGGCGTTGCGTCGCTGCGTCGAGATCGGACGCGAATTGTGAAAAGGCGGCCATCTCGCGGTATTGTGCCAATTCCAGTTTGATGCGACCGGCGACCTGCTTCATCGCCTTGATCTGTGCTGCCGAACCGACCCGGCTAACCGATAGTCCGACGTTAATCGCCGGTCTAATTCCTTGGTAGAACAGCTCGGTCTCGAGAAAGATCTGACCATCCGTGATCGAGATGACATTGGTTGGGATGTACGCCGACACGTCCCCCGCCTGGGTTTCGATCACCGGCAACGCGGTAAGTGAGCCTCCACCATGCGCATCATTCATCTTGGCGGCGCGTTCGAGCAGCCGCGAGTGCAAGTAGAACACGTCGCCGGGATAGGCTTCCCGACCGGGTGGGCGGCGCAACAGCAATGACATCTGCCGATACGCCACCGCGTGCTTCGACAAATCATCGTAAATCATCACCGCATGCATGCCGTTGTCGCGGAAGTACTCGCCCATTGCGCATCCCGCGTAAGGTGCAATGAATTGTAAGGGGGCCGGTTCCGATGCGGTGGCCGCTACGACGATTGAGTATTCGAGTGCACCGTAGTCCTGCAGCGTCTTGACGATCTGAGCGACTGTCGACCGCTTCTGACCGATCGCGACATAAACGCAATAGAGCTTCCTCTTCTCATCACCGCTGCTGTTGATCTGCTTCTGATTGAGAACGGTGTCTATCGCGAGCGCTGTCTTTCCGGTTTGGCGATCGCCGATAATCAGCTCGCGCTGTCCGCGACCGATCGGCACCAGAGAGTCGATGGCCTTGAGCCCGGTTTGCACCGGCTCGTGCACCGAGCGGCGCGGTACGATACCCGGCGCTTTGACCTCGACGCGAGCGCGAGTGATGTCGGTCAGGGGGCCCTTGCCGTCGATCGGCTCGCCGAGCGCATCGACAACGCGCCCGAGCAACCCGCGTCCGACCGGCACGTCGACAATGGCGCCGGTGCGCTTGACTGTGTCGCCCTCGCGGATCTGGGTGTCGTCGCCAAACACGACGACACCCACATTGTCACTTTCGAGATTGAGCGCCAATCCACGCTCGCCATTGGGAAACTCGACCATTTCGCCGGCCTGAACCTTGTCGAGGCCGTAGACGCGGGCAATGCCGTCGCCGACCGAGGTGACGGTTCCGACTTCGGAGACGTCGACGCCGCGGCCGATGCCGCTCAATTGCTGACGAATAATCTCTGTGATTTCTTCTGCCTTCAAATCGACAGCCATATTCGTTCTCCGAAAATAGCTACAAAATCTTCATATCAATGAGTGACGAAATTTCTCGATCTTGCCGGACACCA
>JAFASL010000247.1 GCA_019244535.1 Alphaproteobacteria bacterium | reverse complement strand
CCGGGTGCATTGACCGGCACGATGAACGTCGCGCGATGCCCGTCGATGTCGATGCCGCAGAGGCTGCCGACATAGACGTCCTCTGCATAGGCGGGGCTCGTGTGCATCCCGATCTTGCCACGGATGATAATGCCGCGGTCGGTCTCGCGAACGAGCCTCAGCGCGGTACGTTCGGCCGGGTCGGGGTTCATGCGGGCGCCGATCGTCGGGGCGCCGCCGCAGAAGGTCAGAAACCGCCCGGTGCGAGCGATCATCTCGCGGTATCGCGCGGCACTCGCGATCTGCTCGGGCGAGACGTTGCGCTCTTCGACGGATGCCTGCACGCCCAATGCGATCATGTGGCCGTAGCACGGGGTGTGCGTGATGTTGCCGGCGCTGAGAAACGTTGTCGCGGAGAAGAACTTCCCCATGCCCGCGAGGTCGCCGGCGTTCTTCGGGACCACATACGCCCAGGGCGTACGCTCGGTATGAGCATCGGCCGGGCGCATCGCGATCTGCTGCCATGCCGGGTCGAGATGGAGGTCGTACCAGGCGACGTATTCATCGACCATCGCGCGCGTCGCCGGATGCGTCGTCACATCCTCGACGAGACCTTCGCCCATCACCCAGACCCGCCGCCCATCGCGCAGCGCTTGCCGGTAATCCGCCCCTGTCCGCATGCCGTGCTCCTGACTTCCGCGATCCGCCATCCGCGCCCAGGTATGACGCAGGCGGCGCCACGGCGGAAGGGGATAGCTGCCGGCCAGCTCAGGCGGCTTGCCAACCGCTGTACCTCGGGTGGTCACGGCCGATCGGCAGATCGACGAGGCTGCCGGTTGCGGCGGAATGGTAAAGCGCCGTCACCAGCTCCAACGACTGGCGGGCATCGGCGAGCGTCACCGGCAGCGCGCCGCCGGTCGTCAGCGCCTCATGATAAGCGCCCATCAGGCCTGCGAACCCCGATTGCGCGGAGCGATAGCCGGCCAATGCATTGCCAATGCGGTCGTTGGCTGTCGGGGACGCCGGGATGATGCTCCACGGGTCGTCGCCCGGCGAATAGGGCGCCAGCGAGCTTTCGAACGTCACCTGCTCGAAACACAGGCGCAAGCGGCTGATCTCCCGGTGCGAGCCGAGCGTAGCGGCGAGCGAGGCGAGCGCCCCGCTCTGCATGACGAGGCTGGCGACCGCGCAGTCCTCGACCTCCACCGGATTGATCCGCGTTGCCGTGTGCGCAAATACCGACGCGACCGGCCCCATCAAATAGGTCAGCAAATCATGCGAGTGGATCGCATGCGTCAGCAGGACGCCGCCGAGCTCGCTCTGCAATCGCCCGCGCCACATCGTCCGGTAATATTCCGGCGTGCGCCTCCAGGCGGTCTCGACAGTGGCGAGATAGGACGTTCCCGCCAGTCCCAAATCAATCACGTGTTTGGCCTTCCGCACCCCATCGCCAAAGCGGTATTGGAAAACCGGCATTACCCGCCCGGCCGCCTCGCCTTCAGCCGCGATCACTCGGTCGATATCGGCCAGCGACCCGGCGACAGGCTTCTCGCAGACGACTTCCTTGCCCGCCACCAACACCGCCAGAGCTTGCGTGACGTGCAGTGCCGGCGGCGTGCAGATGTCGACGATATCGATATCTGCCAGCCGCAGTATATCGTCGAACGATACCGTGCGGCGGGTAATCGCAAATTCGTCGCCGGTTGCAGCGAGCCGCCCTTCATCGACGTCGCACAGCGCCGTTACCCGGAACTTGTCGGGATGGGCTTTATAGCCTTCGATGTGACCACGGCCGATCCCGCAGCCGACCACAGCGACGGTCCAGGCCCCGTCCTGGTGCGCGGCACCTCTGGCTATTGCCATTTTTTGTAGCCCCGGCGCAACGCCCTGCCGAGGCTGAAGGCATGGTCAGTCCAATCTCCTTTGGGTGATACTGGAGAGACCGACTTCCTCAGCTCCTTCAACTGCTTGCCCAGCCGGAAAGCGTTGTCCGTCCAGTCTCCCGCGGGGGCGCCAGCGTCTCTGAGCCGCTGCTCCAGCCGCGCCTTCAAGACCTTGGCACTGGCCCGCTCGTGCTCGGTGGCGCCAACATTCTCGGCCAGTGCCGTCAACGCCCGAAGCTTGCGGCGAAGAGCGGCAATCGATCCGATAAACCCACCGATCGGCATTACGGCAGGATGTCAGTGCGGGTGTAGCGGCGCCAGGCGCTCATCTGAATCGCCGAGGTCAGACAATGGACCACGACCGGTTTAGTCTTCACGGCAAAGGCGCGCGCGATGCCGTCGGCGACTTCGGCTTCGCTGCGGATCGTAATGCCCTCGGCGCCGAAGGAGCGCCCCCATTGCGCGAAGTCGGGGTTGGTGAGCCTCGTGCCCTCCATGAACGCCCGCTCAGGATAGCGCACATAAGAGTGCATGCCGATCGTCCCGTACATGCCATTATCCGAGATGATCATGATCGGGTTGGCGCCGTATTGCCGGGCGGTGGCGATCTCATTGCCCATCATCAAGGCGCCCCCGTCGCCGAGAAACGCAACGACCTGTGTACCCGGCCGGCGCAGTGCGGCGGCGACGGCCATCGGCATGCCCGAGCCCATTGCGCCGACCACCGAGGCGAGAAACACCTGCCCTTGCCGGAAGCCGATGTAGCGATGCACAAAGCTGCCGAAATTGCCGGCATCTGTCGTGACGGTCGCGTCTGGCGCCAGGTGTTTGTCGATCTCGCAGACAACCGCCGCAAAATTCACACCGTCGGTTGTCGGCTCCCACTCCTTGGCCAGCAATTTGCGGTGGATCGCATGCAGACCGTCGACCCAGCCGCGGCGCTTGCCGGCATCGGCGGGGACGCCACGCCGCAACAGCGCCTTGACGACCTCATACGGGCTGCACGGCATGCCGAGATCGGGCCGCCAGACGCGGCCGACCTCGTTGGGATCGGGCCAAATGTGCACGAGCGGCAATTGCGGCTGCGGGGCTGTCGGAAAGCTGTAGGATTGGCTGACCGTGTCGGTCATGCGCTCACCCAATGCGACCATCAGATCGGCGCGCTTCATCTCGCCGATCAATGCGGGCGGCACGCGAATGCCCATGTAGCCGCCGTAACTGGGGTGCGTCGCGTCGAACAATTGCGGCCGGCGATGGGTCGGGCTGATCGGCAACACCCATTCTTCAGAGAATCGGTTGAGGTCAGCGAAGGCTGCGTTGTCGTGGACGGCGTCGGCCAACAGCGCGCCGCCGACCAGCACCAATGGGCGCTCGGATTGCGCGAGCATTTCGGCAAGCCGGTCGAGATCCTCGGCCCGCGGCCCGGCAACGACGCGCGGCCGCGCCGGGTCGAGTTCGGCCCCGGTCTCCTCGTCGAAAATGTCCTCCGGCAGGATCACCGCAACGGGGCCCGGCGTGCCGCTCTCTGCGACGTGGAACGCACGGGCGATCGCCTCGGAGGCCTGCTCCGGCTCGTTGACCTCGATGACCAGCTTTGTGATATCCGACAACAGGCGGGAATAATTCTGCTCCTGCAATGCCAGCCGCCCGAAATCCCTGCGCTCAACCTGGCCGACCAGCATTACTACCGGGGTGGCGTCGTGATAGGCCGAATGGAGCGAGACCATCGCGTTCGACAATCCCGGCCCGCGCGACACCATCGCCACCCCGGCACGGTCGCGCAATCGCCCGTCCGCGACCGCCATATAGCCGGCGCCGCCTTCGTGGCGGCAGACGATGACGCGGATCGAATTGCGCTCGATCAGCGCGCTGGTGAGCCCGACATAGCTCTCCCCCGGCACGCAATAGACCTGGTCGACATCATGCGCTTCGAGGCTTTCGGCCAGCAGGCGGGCAACGGTCCGGGTCATCTAAATTCACCACAGAGACTGAGAGAGCACGGAAATTTTCTTAATAGCATAACTGCTCGGTGTCCTCTGTGTCTCTGTGGTGCAATTTCCGAATCGCCGGTAAGGTTTGGGCATAGCCGCAAGGGAGCGATGAAATGACCACCCAGCAAGAACGGATCGAGGCCGATTTCATCGTCGTGGGCGCGGGATCCGCGGGATGCGCGGCGGCGGCGCGGCTGAGTGAGGACCCCACGACCCGGGTTCTGTTGCTCGAGGCGGGAGGTGAGGACCACAACCGCTGGATCCACATCCCGCTGGGCTTTGGCAAGACCTTTGCCGACACGTCGGTCAACTGGTGCTACGAGACCGAGCCCGATCCCGGCGCCGCCGACCGCCGCGTGTTCTGGCCGCGCGGCAAGGTGCTCGGCGGCTCTTCGTCGATCAATGGCATGGTCTACATCCGGGGCCAGGCCGAGGATTTTGACCATTGGCGCCAGCTCGGCAATACCGGCTGGTCGTTCGACGACGTCCTGCCCTATTTCAAGCGTTCCGAGCACCAGACGCGCGGCGCCGACAATTTTCACGGCGCCGGAGGCCCGCTCTGCGTATCGGATGTCGCGCAGCACCCGATCTGCGAGGCCTTTATCGCAGCGGCGACCCAGCTCGGCTTTCCCCGCAATGACGATTTCAACGGCGCGAACCAGGATGGCGTCGGCTATCATCAGACGACGACACGCAATGGAAGACGCTGCTCGACCGCCGTCGGCTATCTGCGGCCGGCAATGCAGCGCTCCAATCTCCGCGTCATCACGGGCGCGTTGACGGAGAAGATCCTCGTCGAAGGCCGCAGCGCGGTCGGGGTGAGCTTCCGCCGGGAAGGCCGCCTCTGCACCGCCCGTGCCGCGCGCGAGGTCATCCTCTGCGGCGGTGCGGTGAACTCACCTCAATTGCTGATGCTGTCGGGCATCGGACCGCAGGAGCAGCTCGCTCGTTTCGGCATCCCGCTAGTCCACCACCTGCCCGGCGTCGGGCAGAGCCTGCAAGACCATTACTCGGCC
>JAFASL010000051.1 GCA_019244535.1 Alphaproteobacteria bacterium | reverse complement strand
GAAGAGCCACCGTGCAAGTCCTCGTTCGCGACAATAACGTCGACCAGGCGCTCCGCGCCCTGAAGAAAAAAATGCAACGCGAAGGGGTATTCCGGGAGATGAAGCTGCGCCGCAGCTACGAGAAGCCATCGGAGCGGCGGGCGCGCGAAAAGGCCGAAGCGGTGCGCCGCTATCGCAAGCTGCTGCGCAAGAGGATGGAGCGCGAAGGCTACTAGACCCGGCGCGGGCGCCGACCGCGCAAACACCTTGCTTTTGCCGCGATTTCAGGATCGGCGGCGGGTTGCGGCCCATCCGCATCGAAGGAAAAGTTCGAAGGCGATCGCATCCGCGGGCTGGTTGGCGGCGCTCATCTGCGGAATCGCGAACGCCTGCGCGGCGAAGGGGCCTCCGGCGACCGGCGGGTCGCCGCCCGAGACCGGCCAGCCACTCAACCAGCCGGTGCCCGTGACGCTGACTTGCGCAGAATTCAAGGGTTTGTTGAAGTCGGGGGACAAGCAAGCCGGCGGGCTTGCAATCTTGTGGCTGGACGGATACTACGCCGGCCGCTCCGGGCTCGGCGAGTTGCCTGCCGGCTGGGTGCGGACCGTGAGCCAAGGCCTCGGCGGAATTTGCGCGATCGGCGTAAACGAAGGGCGCACCGTCCTCGACGTCATCGGGCAGATTCACCGGGAATACGGCAGCCATAACTAGGCGGCTAGAGCGACTCCGGCTTCGGTTAGTCGTTGGCCTCACGACTGATCGTGATGGCCTCATCGCCGATGAAGGAAAGGTCCAGAAGATCGGCAGCCGCGATGCTCGTGCTTAGCCGCGCCCGGTCTTGCCAGAAACGCACCTGCTTCTCGATATCGGCTACGTCCAGGTTCGCGCGCCGGTCGCAATAAGTTTTCGTAACCGCCAAAAATACCGAAAGAAATCTGGGCTTCCCGGGCGACCTGTTCCACCTGTTTTATCAGGTCGAGATCAGGTCTCGCCCACACCCTTCGGCGATTTCGCCCGGCGCTCGGCGTACGGCCATGCCGGCGGCGGCACAGCTTGGATAGGAGTTCAGCATCCAAATGAGGTCGGCATGTCGGGCCCGCGAAGCGGCATGAGTCCGCACCTATAAGTCGGGTAAGCATTCGTTAATCGCGGCATCCGCAGCAAATCTGCAGCGGCAGTCCTCAGTTTGTGCGTTCCGCCGGGATCCCGGTGCGCCAACCGCGCTTCGGGTACGCATCCGCGAAAACAAAAGCATACTGGTTCAATTCGCTCTTAACGGAACCGTCAATTTGACACCCTTTTGCGGCGATTTTGGGATGACGCCGGCGCAGAGTTCCATGCCGGGCCAACTCAGCGCCACGTCAGACTAATCGAACAGATCGCTGTGGGAACCGAGCCTCACGCGCCGCAGCATGTCGGGCCACAGATGGCAGTCCCTATAGCCCGACCAATTTCCCGACAGCGCGTGGTCGCGATTGCGGGGAGGCACGTCGCTGTTGAAGCGTATGATGTGCGACGCGCCGAGGATGTTGATGAAGCGTGCCGGTCGCTCAGCGAACATGTCGAAGGACTGGTCGTTTTCCCAGAGGGGTTGCTGTGGACATATCGGCGTCAGATTGTGGCTACCGCACGAGCGGAGCGGTTGCCGACGATCTTTGGTACCGCGATGCCGCCGAAATTGGCGGTCTGATGAGCTATGGCCCTGATCTTGTCGACCTATTCAAGCGCGGCGTAGGCTACGTGGCCAAGATTATAAAGGGCACTCAGCCTAGCGACCTACCTATCCAACTGCCGACCAAATTTGAACTCATTATCAACCTCAAGACAGCCAAGGCGCTTGAGCTTGCTATCCCGCCCGCTCTATTGGTCCGAGCGGACCACACGATTGAATGAGACTGATCCACACTACTCCAGCGCCTTGACGATTTCTTCGCACATTTTTTTGGCGTCGCCGAAGAGCATCATTGTGTTGTTGCGATAGAAGAGCTCGTTTTCGACGCCGGCGTAGCCCGAGGCCATCGAGCGTTTCACGAAAAGCACGGTCTTGGCACGCTCGACATCGAGGATCGGCATGCCATAGATCGGCGAGGAGGGGTCGGTCTTGGCCGCCGGGTTCGTCACATCGTTGGCGCCGATGACAAAGGCCACATCGGTCGACGCGAAGTCGCGATTGATCTCCTCCAGCTCGAAGACCTCGTCGTAGGGGACGTTGGCCTCGGCGAGCAGCACGTTCATGTGCCCGGGCATGCGCCCGGCGACCGGGTGGATCGCGTAGCGCACACTGACCCCGTCCTTTTTCAGGATGTCGGCCATCTCGCGCAACGCGTGCTGCGCCTGCGCGACCGCCATGCCGTAGCCCGGTACGACAACCACCGAACTCGCATTCTTCATGATGAAGGCGGCGTCCTCGGCGCTGCCCGACCTCACCGAGCGGTCGCCGACCCCGGCGCCCGCGGCCACCGTGCCGCCCTCGGTGCCGAACCCGCCGAGCACCACGTTGAAGATCGACCGGTTCATGCCGCGGCACATGATGTAGCTCAAGATCGCGCCCGACGAGCCGACGAGCGCCCCAGTGACGATCAACAGGCTGTTCGACAATGTGAAGCCGATGCCGGCGGCGGCCCATCCCGAGTACGAGTTCAGCATCGAGATAACGACCGGCATGTCGGCCCCGCCGATCGGCACAATCAGCAAAAAGCCGAGCGCCAGCGAGACCAGCAGGAGCAGCCAGAAGGCCGCTGCGCCCTCGGTGCCGACAAAGAGCGCGATCAGCAGGATCAGCAGGGCCCCGAGCGCGGCGTTGATCAGATGCTGCCCCGGGAAGACCAACGGGCGGCCGGTGACGAGCCCCTGCAATTTCGCAAAGGCGACGACCGAGCCGGTGAAGGTGATCGCGCCGATCGCCATGCCGAGCGACATTTCGACGAGACTGCTGCCGTGGATCGCCCCGCGCACCCCGATGCCGTAAAGCTCGGGGTAGGTAAAGGCGGCAGCCGCGACACAAACGGCGGCCAGCCCGACCAGGCTGTGAAACGCCGCGACCAGCTGGGGCAGGGCCGTCATCTGGATGCGCAGCGCGATAAACGTGCCGATCGTTCCGCCGATCAGAATACCGAGGATGATGAGCCAGAAACTAACGACGTGCGGCGTCAGAAAGGTTGTAACTACCGCCAGGATCATCCCGGCGATGCCGTAAATGTTGCCGACCCGCGCCGTCTCCGGCGAGGACAGACCGCGCAATGCCAGGATGAAGCAGACCGAGGCGATCAGGTAAAAGAAGGCGGACAGGTTCTCGCTCACCGCGGGGCCCCGCTATCGCTTTTTCTGGAACATCTGCAGCATGCGCTGCGTAACGATAAAGCCGCCGAAGATGTTCACGGCGGCCAATGTCACCGCTACAAAGCCCATGACCTTGGCAAAGCTGACGCCGAGCGGGCCGGCGGCGATCAATGCGCCGACGATGATCACGCTCGAGATCGCGTTGGTGACGCTCATCAGCGGCGAATGCAAGGCGGGGGTGACGCGCCATACGACGTAGTAGCCGACAAACACGGCCAGCACGAAGACCGTGAGCTCAAAGACAAAGGACGGGCCGCCCGCCGCCACCGGGGTGGTCTGAACAGTCGTCAGCTGGTGCGTCAGCAGGTCGAGATTGCGCGCTAGCGAACCGGCCTGGCCGGCGAGCTCGCCCGCGCGATCGGCCAGAGAGGCGGGGTCTGCCATCGCATCGTCTCCCGTCAGTTCGAGGCTGCCGCTTCCGCCGCGATCGGAGCGCTGAACAGCGGGTTCACGACCGCGCCATTCTCGGTCAGCAGTGTCGCCTTGATGATCTCGTCGGCGGTGTCGATCTTGAGCCCCTTATCCTTGTCGACCAGCAAACCAAGGAAAGCCAGAAGGTTGCGCGCGTAGAGCTGGCTCGCATCCGCGGCGATGCGCGACGGCATGTTTGCGGGCCCGACGATTTTCACCCGGTTCGGGGTCAGCACGATCTCCTCCGGGCGGCTGACTTCGACATTGCCGCCCGCCTCGACCGCGAGATCGACAATGACCGACCCCGGAGCCAGTTCGGCGACCATAGCACTGGTCAACAGTATCGGCGCCTTGCGCCCAGGGATCAGCGCCGTACAGATCACGATGTCGGTCCGCTTCAGCGCCTCGGTGATCCGCTCACGCTGCCGCCGCTGGTAATCTTCGCCCATCTCGCGGGCATAGCCCTCGGCGGTCTCCGCGCTGCGCGACGCCGCCTCGTCGACCGTGATGAACGTCGCCCCTAGGCTCTCGACCTGCTCTTTCGCCGCGGCGCGCACATCGGTCGCTGAGACGATGGCGCCGAGGCGCCGGCCGGTGGCGATTGCCTGCAGCCCCGCGACCCCTGCACCCATGACCAGCAGCCGCGCCGCCTTGATCGTTCCGGCCGCGGTCATCATCATCGGAAAGGCGCGGCCGAACTCGGCAGCCGCATCGACCACCGCCTTGTAGCCCGCGAGGTTGGCCTGCGAGGAGAGCGCGTCCATCGCTTGGGCGCGGGTGATGCGCGGCACCAACTCCATCGCAAAGGCGGCTACCCCGGCGCGCGCATAGGCCTCGGCATCGGCCGGGTTTTGGGCTGGCTGCAACAGGCCAATCAGCGCCGCCCCGCGCTTCACCAAGGCCAACTCGTCAGCACCGCTCTCACCGCCGATCAGCGGTCGCTGGACCTTCAGCCAAACATCCGCATCGGCGAGCGCGGTCGCCTCGTCGGCCGCTATCGAGGCGCCGGCCTCGGCGAAGGCGGCATCGCCGAACCAGGCGCCTTCGCCGGCGCCGCTTTCGACGACGACGTCGAGGCCCATGCCAACAATGCGTTTGACGGTATCGGGCGACGCCGCCACCCGGCGTTCAAATGCCCGCCTTTCCTTGACGACGGCGACTCTCATGGATCGGCTGTTCCCGAGTGGCAGGGCCGAAAGGACGACGCGGCACAATGCCGTGCATGCCGCGGTTTGTGAAGAGCGAACCCGGCGATGCACCGCGCTATCGCTCTTGCTCGCGCGCGTGGTAGCTTCCAACTATCGGCGGCCGCATCATGCGACGGGGTGCGGCCGAATTTGGCCGCGCGCGGGCACACCCGCAAAACCAGTCGCATATCATCGGGGGCTTGGCGTGCTGGGAATAAAACGACGGGAGGTCCGTTGTTGCTTAGTCAAAAATTGGCGGGATCGCCGGTACACCTGACACCAGGCGATGATCCGGTGACCATGCGTTTTGGCGATCAGCTGATCGCGGTCCTGCCAAGGCTGCGGCGGTTTGCACGTGGGCTCACGGGCTCCGCCGTCGAGGCCGACGACTTGGTTCAGGCGGCGTGCGAACGCGTGCTCGCGCGCCAGCATCAATTTCAGGAGGGCACGCGGTTCGACAGCTGGATGTTCCGTATCGTGCAGACGATCTGGATCGATCAGGTCCGCTCGCGGGACGTCCGTAAGGAGGGTGGCGAGATTGCCGAAGAGCGGCTGGGATCGGATGAGCCGGTTCGCCGGGTGGAAGCGCGGCTCGCGCTCGAGGAGGTGCGGCGCGCGGTCGACCGCCTGCCCCCCGATCAGCGCACGGCGCTGCTGCTCGTTACGGTTGATGGGCTCAGCTACAAGGAGGCCGCCGAAGTCGTCCGCGTTCCGGTGGGGACGATCATGAGCCGTCTCGCGCGCGCTCGCATCGCGCTACAGCAGCAGCTCGACGCGGGCGGCGGGATGCGCAGGAGTATCGATAATGCTGAAGCGCAGTGACGATCGTCTGATCGCCTATCTCGACGGCGAGGTCGATGCGTCCGAGCGGCGCGACATCGAAGCTTGGCTCGACGCCGATCCGGCGGCTCGCGACAAGGTGGCCGCATTCGCGGAATCGGCTGCGCTGGTGCGTTCGGCGTTTGACGAGGTCATGCACGAGCCGGTGCCCGAG
>JAFASL010000036.1 GCA_019244535.1 Alphaproteobacteria bacterium | reverse complement strand
CCGTTCAACCGGTGCACCCACACCGCGCTGTCGCCCGATCTCGACATCTACGTTTCGGACGGCTACGGCAACGCGCGGATCCACAAATATACCCCCGACGGGAAACTCCAGAGGTCGTGGGGCGAGCCCGGCACCGATCCCGGCCAGTTCAACATCCCGCACAACATCTGCTGCGACCGGGACGGCTGGGTCTATGTCGCCGACCGCGAAAACCACCGGGTCCAGGTCTTCGACGGCAACGGCAAGTTCGAAACCCAGTGGAACAACCTGCACCGGCCGAACGGCATGTGCATGGCGGCCGGCCCCGACCCGCTCTTCTACATCGGCGAGGGCGGCCCCTCCGGCGAGATCAACAAGGATTGGCCCAATATCGGCCCGCGCGTCAGCATTCATACCTCCAAAGGCAAGGTGCTGGCCCGGCTCGGCAAGATGCATGCGGGTCTGGCGCCCGGGCAGTTCACCTCGCCGCACGGCATCGCCGTCGACGGGCTCGGCAACATCTATGTCGGCGAGCTGTCGGGCCGGACCTGGCCGCGCTTCTCCAAGGACCCGCCCCCAAAGCGCCTGCGCGTCATCCACAAGCTCGTGAAGCTCGCGGCGTAAGCGAAGATCCGGGGCGTTGTCGTCGGATCAGGTAGCAATTTCAGCCAACGGTGTAGCGATCCATCGGGACGGGCTATGGCGTGCGAGTGACTACACTTGACACCTTGTAACGGGCGCTTGACGGGTTATCGAATACCTTCGACTTTTGAGCAGGATGGCGAGCGTCATCTGGAGCAATCCGGGCAATCCGACAAATGAAGTCAGCCGTGCCCTCGGGATTGAACGCTACCAGCTGCGCCAGGCTCTCCATCATATCAAACGGGCGCAGGGATTGGGCGGCGCCGATAGTGTTATCGTTTTGAGCGACGGCGAGGTAAGGGATCGCCACGGCAATGTCCTCGGCAACGTCTACGACGAAATCTAAGCCGCCCGTGCGGGCGTTTGCGACCTTGCGGTTTTATGGCGACCGCTTGGATCCCGTGCGGTTGACAGAGATCCTCAAAGTCTCGCCGACGAAAGCGTGGCGCAAAGGAGAGCGGTATTTTGCCGGCCCTCGAGCCGGCTACCTCGTCGGACGGACCGGCACCTGGTTCCTCGCCACCGATACGCACGTTGAGAGCGCCGATCTCGCGCTGCATCTGGATTTTCTCACCCGTCTGTTGTCGCACTGGACGCTGGACGACAAGAAACGGCTAAGTCAGTTGAGGGAGGTGATGGCAAGAGACGGCCTCAAAGCCGATGCTTCCCTTTTCTGGCACGGTCAACCGGGTGAGACGCCGCCCTCCGTCCCGCCGCAAGCGCTGGAGAGATTGCACGCTTTACCCGCCAAGGTCGAAACCGACTTCGACACCGATTAAGGGCAAGCATCGGGTCCAGGTATTCAACGGCAGCGGCAAGTTCGAAACCAGTGGAACACCACCGGCCGGACCCGACCCGCTCTTACACATCGGCGAGGCTGGCCCCTCCGGCGAGATCAACAAGGCTGGCTCAATATCGGCCCGCGCGGCGATGTCTATGTCGGCGAACTATCGGGTCGCACTTGGCCGCGGTTTTCGAAAGGCCCGCCACCCAGGCGGCTGCGCGTGATCCACAAACTCGTGAAGCTATCCGGCCAAGCCTATCCCACCAGCCCTAGTGGGCTGGTCCCGCCCTCTCCCGTAATACGGGAGAGGGTGCCGAGCGCAGCGAGGCGGGTGAGGACTCTGCGCCGGAGAGAACAGAAGGCCGCAAGGGCAAGCCCCAGCAGGCCGATGGTGCTGGGTTCCGGGACCGTGGAGACCTGCGCGGTGATCGGCGTCATTGTCCCGGTAAACGAGCCATTGCTCACAAAGGTGAGGCCGGTCGGGAAGGCCAACGCATTCGTCGGGTCGATGCCGGCGGCCGGATCGATCCCGGTGACCTCGAATTCTGAGACGCCGCCCGTCGGGAAGAAGTATTGGATCCCGGCATCGAGCATCGTGCTGAATTCAGCGCCGTTCAGCAGATACGACACGTCGAAATGACCGCCACCGACATCCGGCAAGATTACCGAAGCAAAATCGGGGTCTCCTTGCCCGACGTCGTAGATATACCCGACAGCAACCGCCGGATCGATGAACGTCACTGAGTTCGGGCCGACCGAGCCGACATTGAAGTGATAGACGCCGTTCGCATCAATTGTCGGCAGCTGGATCACCGGCGGTGCCCCGCCTCCGGGCGGACTGAAGTCGAAGTAAGAACTCGACCGGGTGAGTATATCAGCATTATTGTTTGTCGGTAATTGTTGTCCATCTCTTCTGTCGATTACTTCAAATTGGAACGCGTAGTTGCCGCCAACCTTCAATCCGACTGTTCCCGGTACAGTAAAGTTCGTTGCTGTTGGGTTGAGATTTGCGGTAAAGATGATCTGGGGGGATCCGACCACCGTAGCTTGGGATTTATCATAGATGTTGACGCGGAAGGCATTAGGGCTTGTGCCGGCGGGCAACGTCCAACTGATCGTCGGAGTGGCGCCGTTTGCCGAAATGGTCACGCTCGAAGGAAACGGGACCGGAGTTGCCGGTATCACAGAGACCGGCGGCAATGCCAGCGTTGTCGTGTTTGTTCCATTCTGGAACTCCACCTGCCAAGACCCATTAGTTCGGGCGATGCTGAATGGCGTGCTTTTGGAGCAATTATTGGGATCAGTGTCCAACGGAGCACACGGGGAGAACGAGGTCATGAATGTTGGAGTGGCGGAGCCGGTCGGCGTGAAGATCCCGGCTATGGAGGTACCTAGAGAACCGCCGTTGATATCTGCGCCGAATTGAAAAACGTCACCTTGAGAGGAGCCGACGTCATTTTGTCCACGATTATCTCTGAAAATATTCAGCGTTGCCGTATTAACGCTGATCGGGCTCGCTAGCGAGGTCGCGGCCGGCATGACGATGGCTATCACGGCGGCAGCAATAAATGGCGAGAATTTAACGTACACTCGATTCCCCAATTATCTTTGTTTGGATCGAAGTTTTGCCCGGGGTCTACAACAAGTCAATTAAAACTTAGTTAAGCCGGCAATATTGCCGCTAATCGGTGTTGCCGCGCCTGCCGCACGAAGAGAAATCCGACCACCATCAGGTTCGCCAGGTTGAACAGCGCGCCGGCGGCGAAGGCTGGCGCGTAAAACCCGAAATGGTCGTAGAGCGCGCCGGCAAACCAGCCGCCGAAGGCCATTCCAGACATGCCGGTAAACAGCAACATCGGCACCCGCCAGGACGCCTCGGCCGACGGAAACAGGTCGCGGATCGCCACAACATAGGCCGGGATGATGCCGCTGAACCCGAGACCATAGGCGGCGGAGACAGCAAATAATCCCGCTTCGTCACGCGTCACCGTGAAGGCTGCGATCGCCAGCGCCTGGCAGGCGGAGCCGGCGAACACCGCGCCGAGCCCGCCGATCCGGTCGGTCAACCACCCCCAGAACACGCGGCTGACAAAAGCGGCGCCGAGCAGCAGGGAGAGCATCGCCGCTCCGCTCGCCGCCGGTATGCCCAGATCGCTGCATAACGCCACCAGGTGTCCTGCCGGGATCGCCATCGGGACGCAGCACAGAAACGCAGCTGCGCAGAGCAGGACCTGAACCAGATTTGGGTGCAGTCGCAGCCCTTCAACCCGGTGCGCCAGATGAGCACCCGCGGCTTCGGTCCGCACCGGTGACGGCGGGGGGCGCAGGAAGAGCGCCAATGGCACGATTGCTGCCGCGACTAACACGGCAAAGCCCAGCATCGTCGCCTGCCAGCCGAAGTTGTCGATGCCGCGCTCGAAGACGGTCGGCCAAACAGCGCCGGCGATATATTGCCCTGACGAGATCAAGGCGACCGCCGTTCCGCGCCGCCGGTCGAACCAGCGGCTGACATAAGTCACGAGCGGCGGAAAATGCGCGCTGTTGCCCAACAGCCCGATCAGCATGGCGCTGCCGAGCACGAGGGCCCAGGTCTGCCCGATTGCCGACACCGCCAGGCCGAGCGCTGTCATTACGGCGCCGAGGATCGCAACCCGCCGCATCCCGACCCGGTCGGCGATCCGCCCCATGAAAATCCCGCCAAAGCCGGTACCGAGCCAAACGAGCGAGGCGGCCAACGCCACGACCGACCGGTCGGTACCGAGGGACGCGGCGATCGGCTTCAATCCCACGACGACGACAAGCGGCGCGCCGTAGGA
>JAFASL010000899.1 GCA_019244535.1 Alphaproteobacteria bacterium | reverse complement strand
ACTGGTAGGTAAAATCGAAAATCGTCTCCGCACCCTGCGGCAGTGTACCAAGATAGGTTTCCGCCGCCCGCTCGATCGCCACAGTGACATCGGCCAGAAGCCGCTCCTCATCCGCCTTGCCCCACATGCCGGCGGAGACGAGATAATTGCGCAGCCGGGCGATCGGCTCTTCCGCCCAGCGCGCGCTGACCTCGGAGCCGCTGCGGTAGCGGCTGGCGTCATCGGCGGTCGTGTGGTCGCCAAGGCGATAGGTCAGCGCCTCGATCAGATGGGGGCCGCCTCCCGCGCGCGCCTTGGCGACAGCGCGGGATACAGCTTCGCGAACCGCGATGACATCGTTGCCGTCGACCTGCTCGCCGTCGATACCGGCGGCAATCGCCTTTTGCGCCAAGGTTTCGGCTGCGGTCTGCTGCGAGAGCGGCAGCGAAATTGCCCAGCGGTTGTTGTTGATGACGAACACGACCGGCAATTGCCAAACGCCCGCGGCATTGAGCGCTTCGGCAACATCGCCTTTAGAGGTTGCGCCGTCGCCGAACATGCAGACCGCCACCCGCTTTTCGCGCCGCAATTTAAACGCCAATCCGACCCCCACCGCGTGGGGGGCATGGGTCCCCACGGGCACGCAGACCGGGAAATCCTCACGGCTCTCCGCAAAATCGCTGCCACGTTCGTCGCCGCCCCAGAACAGCAGCAGCTCGAGCGGGCTGACGCCGCGCCATAACTGAGCGCCGTGCTCGCGGAAGCTCGGCAGCAACACATCCTCGGCCCGCATCGCGCTGGCGACACCGACCGGCACCGCCTCCTGGCCCAGCGCCGACGCAAAGGTGCCGAGCCGGCCGGTGCGCTGCAGTGCTACCGCCTTCGCATCGAACCGGCGGGCCAACACCATAGCCCGGTACAGCGCAATCAGCTCGGCGCGGTCTTGGGCAAAAGCGGGCGGCGGGCGCACTGCATTGCCTTTGGGGTCGAGAAAGCGGCTGTAGCGAATTTCGAACCGCGCGACCGCCGTCGGGATCGGCGGCCTTCGGGGCTCGGCAATTGCAGGAAGTTCTTCGGTGGTTTCAAACGGCGGCATTGCACACCTAATGGTTCATCGCGCCTCGTTGAGGCAGCGCTTCCCGATATGTGGTAACGCTTGCCAAAGGTGATAGCTCCCCGCCGGTTGCGATCCGGTTACTCTGGACTGGAGGCGGTCCTGCAAGGCAAGGACTACGATTACGTCGTTGTCGGAGCCGGCTCGGCTGGCTGCGTCTTGGCGAACCGCTTGACCGAGGATCCGGACACGCGTGTCCTGCTCCTTGAGGCGGGTGGCTGGGATCGCGATCCCTGGATCCATATCCCGCTTGCCTGGGGCCGCATGTGGCAACGCCGCAAGCACGACTGGGGCTACTTTGTCGAGCCCGAGGCGACGATGAATGGCCGGCCGCTTGAATGCGCGCGCGGTAAGGTCATTGGCGGCTCGTCCTCGATAAACGCGATGGCCTATGTGCGCGGCCACCGCGGCGATTACGACCGCTGGGCCGAGGCCGGGCTGACGAGTTGGTCGTATGCGCATGTGCTGCCATATTTTCGCTGGCAGGAGAGCTGGGAAGGCGGCGCCAGCGAATACCGCGGTGGCGGCGGCCCGCTTTCTACCCGGTCGTCCCGGTGGGCCGACCCGCTGATCGATGCTTATATTGCCGCCGGAGAGGCGGCGGGGCACCCGCGCACGGACGACTACAACGGGGCGCAGCAGGAGGGGTTCGGTCGTTCGCAGCAGACGATCAGGCAAGGTCGGCGGTGCAGTGCGGCGGTCGCCTATCTGAGACCGGCGCTCGGGCGGCGGAACCTCGCGGTCGCGGTTAACACATTGGCGACCCGTGTCGTGTTCGACGGCCGCCGCGCCGTCGGGATCGAATATCTGCGGGACGGCAAGCGCGCTGTCGTACATGCCGAGCGTGAAATCATCCTCGCCGGCGGCGTCATCAACTCGCCGCAGTTGCTGATGCTTTCGGGGATTGGCCATCCGGCGCAGCTCCAGGCGCACCGTATT
>JAFASL010000191.1 GCA_019244535.1 Alphaproteobacteria bacterium | reverse complement strand
GGACGACGTCGATCCAGGGGGGCTCGAAGTGACGATCGGCTACAAGCCGCTGCGCGACACGGGGACTTTCAGCTATTCCTGCCACGCTGCCTTGGTTGCGGTGGATACCGAGACCGGCGCGGTGGAGCTCGTCGACTACGTCATCGTGGAGGATGGCGGCACGCTTATCAACCCGACGATTGTCGACGGCCAGATCCTCGGCGGCCTGGCGCAAGGCATCGGCACCGCGCTTTACGAGGAAATGCCGTTTGATGCGGAGGGCCAGCCTCTCGCCTGCACTTTCGCGGACTATCTGCTGCCCGGCGCCGGCGAGGTCCCGGTCACCCGCATCGAGCACATGGAAACGCCGTCGCCTTATACCGAATTCGGGCAGAAGGGGATCGGCGAAAGCGGCGCGATCGGTCCGCCCGCCGCGATCGCCAACGCGGTCAATGACGCGCTAAAGGGGCTTGGGGTCGAGATCGGCGAATTACCTATCACTCCCAGCCGCCTGTTTGCCGCAATCCAAGCGGCTCGAGGTTGATCTTGCCGGAACGCGGATCACCTTTGGGAAGGATGGGGATGCGAGGAGAGAATATGCGCGGAAACGCCGCTGATCTTTACGAGCAGGATTTCGTCCGCTGGACCGAGCAGCAGTCGAGCGCGCTGCGCGAGGCGGCCGGGGTCGGCACGAATTTGCCTCTCGACTGGGAGAACCTTGCTGAGGAGATCGAGAGCTTGGGCGCATCGCAACGGCGAGAACTGCGTAGTCGCATCGGCGGTATTCTTGAGCACCTGCTTAAGCTCGAACACTCGCCGGCGAAAGACCCACGGCGTGGCTGGATCGAGAGCACGGCGAACCACCGATCCGAAATCGAACTCTTGCTCAATGATAGTCCGAGCCTCAGGGCGGATGTCGCTCGTATAATCGCTGAACAAGCTCCCAAAGTCGCGCGCCGGACCATCCGTATGCTTCGGTTATACGGAGAGGATGTAAGCAACCTTGAGTTGCCTAACTACACCGAGGAGCAGGTGCTCGGCGATTGGTTCCCTGGCGAAGTCGTCCCTCTCGCCGTGAGCGGAGAGAGGGACGAACCGGAGTAGGAAACCTAACCCAGGTGCTTCTTGAAGAAAGCAGCGATCGGGTCGAAAGAAGCGTTGGTCGACCGCCTCTCATTGTCGACATAGACGATCTCGATGTCGCCGCCGGCCTTGCGATAATTGGACACGAACCGTTCGGGCTCGTTACCGGGGAAATCTGAGTCGTCGTCGTGGTAGTCGTGCACGATATCGGGTCTGCCCTGGACCCATAGAGCCGGCGGCATCGTGACCTTCTCGCCGCGTTCCAGCATCAGTATCGGGTTACCTTCGGCCATCGCAGCCTCGGTCTTCCAATATGTATCGTGCTTTTCCTTCATGCCGATCGAGAATGCCGGTGGGTTTGGTCCCTTTGCCAGCTTCTGGGCATTGCGATAGCGCGACAGCGGGTTGATGACCGGCCATGACATCGCAACCGCCTGCACCGTCGCATCGACGGCGGGGGAGCCGGCCGGCAATGGGGCCGATGCATACCGCGAATCCTTTGGCCGCATCGCTGCCAGCATCGCGAGATGACCGCCGCTCGACTGACCCGCGATGCCGATCCGGCTGGGGTCGATCTTGAGTTCTCGCGCACGCGCTTTGGCCCAGCGGACCGCGTAGTTGATGTCGATCAGCGAACTCGGATAGCCGTCCGCCGCATGGCGAAAATTGAGCGAGGCGACGACAAAGCCGTTTCTCGCCAATGTCTCATCCAATCCTTGCGTGCCGGTCAAATCCCCGCTGGTCCAGGCACCGCCATGCAAATCGATGACCGCCGGGAACGGGCCCTCGCCCTTGGGCTTATACAGCCGGGCGATCAGCCGCGTATCGCCGTGCCGGATATATTCGACATCTTCGGTCGTGAATTCATGAGGGTTATTGGGCATCTTCACTCCCTTCCGGGGGGTTGCTTCGCTATTGCGGCGACTCCGAACTCGAAGCCGACTTGACACCCTACTCGCTCCGCGCAGAGCGGGAAAGACGCCAGGCTCTACAGGATGGCCACCAAAGATCCGGTTTGCGGCATGACGGTCGAGCCCGCCACGGCCAAGCACCGCAGCGAGCACGCCGACCAAACCTATTTTTTCTGCAGCGGCCGGTGCCGCGAGCGGTTTGAGGAAGAACCCACACGCTATCTGGCGCCAACCGGTCGCAAGCACGCCCAGGGAGCGGCGACGGGTGAGGTCTGGACCTGCCCGATGCACCCACAGGTTCAGCGAGCGAAGCCCGGCAGCTGCCCGATCTGCGGCATGGCGCTCGAACCGGTCACGCCCTTCGGCAGTGACAAAGCCAATCCCGAACTCCGCGACATAACGCGGCGGTTCTGGGTCTGCGTAGGGCTGGCAGTCCCACTCTTGGCGCTGGCGATGGCCGCGGATTTCAGCGCTCGGCGCTCACCGGTATGGCTGGAACTCGCGCTTGCCACACCGGCGGTGCTGTGGGGCGGCTGGCCTTTCTTCGAGCGGGGTTGGAAATCGATCATCAGCCGGCGCCTCAACA
>JAFASL010000704.1 GCA_019244535.1 Alphaproteobacteria bacterium | reverse complement strand
ATGCCGTCCTCCGGTTTTTGCACTACCCGCCGCAGCAGAGCACCGAGGACAACACCTTTGGCCAAGCGCCCCACACCGACAATAGTTTCATGACCGCGCTGGCGCGGACCGAGGTGCCCGGGCTCGCCGTGAGGCTGCCTTCAGGCGAGTGGTTCGCGCCGCCAATCATCCCCAGAACCTTTCTGATCAATCTCGGCAATCTTATGCGGCGTTGGTCGAATGACCGTTTTCTGTCGACGCCGCATGGCGTCCTAAACGAGTCGGGAACCGACCGTTATTCGATCGCCTACTTTCACAGCCCTAATCCGAGCGCGGTGATCGAGTGCGTTCCGACCTGCGTCGACGCCGACAATCCGCCCCGTTATGAGCCCGCTGTCTATCGCGATCTGGTGCTCGAATTTTATCGAGCCAACTACTTTCATCAAAAAGGACATCGCTCCACAGCCGCCGCGGAAGTGGCTGGGTAGCGGGATGAAAGGAGCCGCCATGTTCGACCTCGACCGGTTCATCGCCGATTGCCGGGCTGCGGTCAGCCTCGACGCCACTCACAAATCCGTTCGGGAGATCGTTGCGCGTGCCGTTTCCGAACCTGCGGCGGTCATAGCGGGGGTCGGCGCCCCGGTGCGTGCCGGAGTGCAGAACCTCCATAATTCGGCCGAGCTGACGATTCTCAACGTGATCTGGGGCCCCGGCATGACAATCATGCCGCACAATCACCTGATGTGGGCAGTGATCGGCATCTATACCGGTCGCGAGGACAACATCTTTTGGCGCCGCCTGCCGGGAGAGGATGGCAGCCGCATCGAAGCGGCCGGAGCGAAGTCGTTAGGAGAACGCGATGTCGAGCCGCTCGGGCGCGACATCATCCATACTGTGACCAATCCGTTGTCGCGATTGACCGGCGCGATCCACGTTTATGGCGGTGATTTCTTTGCCGCTGCGCGCAGCGAATGGGACCCCGAAACTCTGCTCGAAAGGCCGTTCGATATGGACAAGAACTTGCGGTTGTTCGCGCAGGACAGTGCCCTTCGCGTGTAGCGCAAATGGACTTGACCCTCCTGCGTGCCGTTGATCCAGGCTTACGATGGACATTTCAATTATCATCCCGGTCTACAATGAACAGGATGCCATTCCGGAATTGTGCCGCGCGTTGCAGGATGTCCTGGATGATTTGGTGAGATCGGCGGAGATCCTTTTCATCGACGACGGTTCCAAGGACAGCTCCGCTGCTGCGCTCGACGAGTTGGCGCAATCGGACGCACGGGTTCAGGTCCTGCACCTGCGCCGCAACTACGGCCAAACGGCCGCCATCATGGCGGGTTTTCAGTATTGCACCGGTGACGTCATTATAACGATGGACGGAGACGGTCAGAATGACCCCGCCGATATTCCCCGCCTGCTCGATAAGCTCTCCGAAGGTTACGATGTCGTCTCGGGCTGGCGTATTGATCGGAACGATAGATTTTCACGACGTTTGCCGTCCGTTGTGGCAAACCGGCTGATCTCATCCTTGCTCGGCGTGCGGCTGCACGATTACGGCTGCACGCTGAAGGCCTATCGGCGCGAGGTGATCGAGGATGTGCGCCTTTATGGCGAGATGCACCGCTTCGTCCCGATCTATGCGGCGTGGGAGGGAGCGCGAGTCACAGAGTTGCCTGTAACTCATCACCCCCGCCTCCACGGCGAATCCAAATATGGGCTTGGTCGAATATCTCGGGTATTTCTCGATCTTGTAATCCTTTATTTCATCGACCGCGCGTTCGATCGGCCAATGCAGTTCTTTGGCAAACTCGGCCTCGCTTGTTGGGCGGTGGCGTTACTGACCTTCGGGTGGGCGGCTATATTGAAACTCGGTTACGGCGTATCCTTGATCCAAACGCCGCTGCCGTTGCTCGCGGCCACGATCGGGCTGTCGGGGGTGCTTTTTATCCTGCTCGGGATCATTGCCGAAGTTCTGACCAGGATATACTTCGAAGCGCGCGGCAAGCCTCCTTATAAAATCGAGCGGGTGACGCGCCATTCGGCTATTGCCCGGCCGACGGCAATAGAGAGGAAGTGGTAGGCCGGTCAGATGTGTGGCATTGCCGGCTTTACCAGTCCGGGACCCGATGCACAGCGAATCCTCGCCGGAATGAACGCTGCATTGGGCCATCGCGGACCCGATGGCACCGGCAGCTTTGTCGACCGCGGCGTCGCTTTCGGACATACTCGCCTCGCCATCATCGATCTTGCCGGCGGCGTGCAGCCGCGCATCGACAAAGCCTCGGGTGACGCACTCGTCTACAATGGCGAGATATACGGCTACCGGGCTCTCGCGGCCGAGCTGAGAGCACTCGGCGAGGGCTTACGCGACCATTCCGATACTGAAGTTCTCTTCCATCTCATTCGTCGTGAGGGGGTCCGGCGCGCTGTCGAGCGCATTGACGGAATGTTTGCCTTTGCTTATCGCGACGGGGCCACCGGCACCCTTTCCCTGGTCCGCGATCGGTTTGGCGAAAAGCCGCTTTATTACGGTATTGCCGGCGAAGGCATTGTCTTCGCGTCGGAGGTGCCGGCGATGCGGTGTCACCCCGCCTTTGCGGAAGCGGTGCCCGACCGCGACGCCGCCTACCGGTTGCTGCTCTACGAATATCTGCCCGGAGCCGTATCGGGCTGGCAAGGCATTGCGAAGCTCGAACCGGGGTCCATCCTTACTGCCGAAGGGGGTAATATCCGGATCGAGCGCTATTGGCGTCCTCGGCTGTGGCCGGCGGGCACCGCCGCCAAGCGCGAGGAGGAAGCAATCGAGCGACTGGACGAGTTGCTCATAACCTCGGTTCGCGATCGGGTCGTCGCGGACGTGCCAGTGGGAGCGTTCTTGTCGGGCGGTCTCGATTCCAGCCTGATTACGGCTTTGGCGGCGAAAGCCTCACCCGATCTCACTGCTTTCACTGTTCGCATCGGGCAAAGCAGCTTTGACGAGACCGCCCATGCGATCGAGGTGGCACGTCACGTTGGCGTACCGCACAGGGTAGTGCCGCTAAATGACGCGGATATGCTCGCCGCATTCGAGGCTGTTACGGAGAAGCTCGGCGAGCCGCTAGCGGATTCCTCACTGCTCCCCACCTATCTCGTTTGCCGGGCGGCGCGCGGCCTGATGACGGTCGCACTCGGCGGGGACGGGGCGGACGAGCTGTTTCTTGGATACCCGAATTACGCGGTCCAGCGTTTTGCCGGCGCGATGCAGCTGATCCCGCCAGGGGTGGCGCGATTGGTCGCTCGCACCGTCGAAGCGCTCCCCGGCGGTGAGGGCTATATGAACCGCCGTTTTCTCGCTGCTCAGCTGGCCCAGGGGTTTGGTGCGCTGCCGCACCGCCAGTCTGTTCTGTGGATGGCACCGTTTGGGCCCGGCGGGATTTCGGAACTGTGGCGTCGGTCGGCAATGCCGGATGAAATGGCTCTCGACAGGGTGTTTGCCGAAATCGACGGCTACGCGGCGCAGGCGGGCAATGTCAGCCCGGTCGAGCGCTTGGCCTATCAGTTTCTAACGACCTATTTGCCCGAAAATATCCTGACCAAAACCGATCGCGCCTCGATGTTCAACAGTCTCGAAGTGCGCGCTCCCTTCCTCGGGCGAGCCGTGGCCGAATATGCGTGCGCTCTGCCGACCCTGTTGAAGCTGCGCGGCCGCGAAAAGAAATACGTCCTGAAACGGCTT
>JAFASL010000701.1 GCA_019244535.1 Alphaproteobacteria bacterium | reverse complement strand
GAACAACCCGCTCTATGTCGGCGATCCGGGGGTGGGAAAAACGGCAATTGCCGAGGGCTTGGCGCGCCGCATCGTGCAGCGCGAAGTCCCGGAGGTCTTGCTCAGCGCAATAATCTACGCGCTCGATATGGGTGCGTTGCTCGCCGGGACCCGCTATCGCGGCGACTTCGAGGAGCGGCTGAAGGCAGTATTGTCCGAACTCGAGGCGCAGCCCGGCGCGATTTTGTTCATCGATGAGATTCACACCGTCATCGGAGCCGGAGCGACAAGCGGCGGCGCGATGGACGCGTCGAATTTGCTGAAGCCGGCGCTGGCCGGCGGCGTCATCCGCTGTATCGGCTCGACGACCTACAAGGAATACCGCAACTATTTCGAGAAGGATCGCGCGCTTGTCCGCCGCTTTCAGAAGATCGACGTCAACGAGCCGACCGTTGAAGACTCGGTCAAAATCCTGCGCGGCCTGAAGCCCTATTACGAGCGGCACCACAAGGTCAGGTACACGAGCGAGGCGTTGCGAGCCGCCGTCGAGCTGTCGCACCGATATATCGGCGACCGTAAACTGCCCGACAAAGCGATTGACGTTATCGACGAGACCGGCGC
Source organism: Alphaproteobacteria bacterium (assembly GCA_019244535.1). Classification (GTDB taxonomy): domain Bacteria; phylum Pseudomonadota; class Alphaproteobacteria; order ATCC43930; family CGMCC-115725; genus AP-15. Next base: position 4,678 of record JAFASL010000701.1, on the reverse strand, counting down.
GGCGCAGATGCTCGTTCCGGAGAGCCGCCGCCGCAAGACGATAACGGCCCGCGAAGTCGAGGCTGTCATCGCGACGATGGCGCGGATCCCGCCAAAGAGCGTATCGCGCGACGACCGCGAGGTGCTGAAGAACCTGCAGCGCGATCTGAAGACGATGGTCTTCGGACAGGATCCGGCGATCGAGGCGCTCGTCTCGGCCATCAAGCTTGCGCGCGCCGGTTTGCGCGACCCGGAAAAGCCGATCGGCAGTTATCTGTTCTCCGGCCCGACAGGGGTTGGCAAGACCGAGGTGGCCCGTCAGCTAGCGCGTACTTTGGGCATCGAAATCACCCGCTTCGACATGTCCGAGTATATGGAGCGGCATACGGTGTCGCGGCTGATCGGCGCGCCCCCCGGCTATGTTGGTTTCGATCAGGGCGGGCTGTTGACCGATGCGATCGATCAGCACCCGCACAGCGTGCTGCTGCTCGATGAGATCGAGAAAGCGCACCCGGACTTGTTCAACATCCTCTTGCAGGTGATGGACTACGGCAAGCTGACCGATCACAACGGCAAGACCGTCGATTTCCGTAACGTGATCCTGATTATGACGACGAATGCAGGGGCCTGGGATCTTGCCAAACCGGCGATCGGCTTTGGCAGCGGCGTGAGGGAGGGGGACGACCAGGAAGCCATCAACCGCATGTTCACGCCCGAGTTCCGCAACCGCCTCGACGCGGTAATCTCGTTCGCTCCGCTGTCTTCGGAAACGATCGGACGAGTGGTCGACAAGTTCGTGTTGCAGCTCGAAGAGCAACTCGCCGACCGGAACGTCACTATCGAGCTGGACGACAGCGCCCGGATCTGGCTCGCCGAAAAAGGCTACGACCGGATGTTCGGCGCCCGACCGCTCGCCCGGGTCATTCAGGAGCACATCAAGAAGCCGCTTGCCGAGGAGCTATTGTTCGGGCGGTTGTCTAAGGGCGGGATAGTCCGGGTGAAGCGCAGCCAGGACGAGGACAAGCTCGCCTTCACTTTCGAAGAACGCCCGGCCGAGCCGACTGCAAGAGAACCCGAACTGGTAGAGTAATCAGCGTCCCGCAGCCGTTTCTTCCGGCTCGGGGGGCTGGCACGCCGTCTCCTCGTGACGGAACGGCGAGAAATCCGCGAGCCCCTCCATCTTGTGCTCGATCATCTGGCGCTCACGCGTCAAGTATTGGGCGACGGCGCGACGAAACGCCGGATCGGGGATCCAATGGGCGCTGTAGGTCGGCACCGGCAGATAGCCACGCTGAATCTTATGCGGGCCCTGCGCGCCGGCCTCAACGCGCTTTAGTCCGTGCGCAATGGCAAACTCGATCGCCTGATAATAGCAGCACTCGAAATGAAGAAATTTGTAGTCGCCGTAGCTGCCCCAATTGCGGCCGTAGATCGTGTCCTTGCCGAGCAGGTTGAACGCGCCGGCAACGTAATTGGCACCACGCCTCGCCATAACGAGCACGATCTTTTTTGGCATGCGCTCGCCGATCATCGCAAAGAACCGGCGATTGAGGTAGGCCGAGCCCCATTTGCGATCGGACGTCGCAAGGTAAAATTCGAAAAATGCATCCCAGTGGCGCGGTTTCAGGTCGGAGCCGGTCAAGACCTCGATTTCGAGACCGCGGGCCAGCGCCTCGCGCCGCTCCTTCTTCACCGCTTTGCGCTTGCGTGAATTCAGCGCGGCGAGGAAATCGTCGAAATCACGATATCCGTCATTCGTCCAATGGAATTGCTGGCCAAGCCGCTGCAGAAACCCGGCCTCGGTCAGCGCCTCGGCGTCGATGCGGTCCGGGAAATTTACGTGCAGCGACGAAATCCGGCGCTGCTTGGTGAACTCGACCATTCCCGCAAGCAGGTGCTCGCGGGCCTCGGCCGGCGCGCCGGGACGCACCAGCAATCGCGGGCCCGGAACGGGGGTAAACGGGACGGCCGACAGCAGCTTCGGGTAATAGCGCCGGCCGGCACGTTCGTAGGCATCCGCCCAGCCATAGTCGAAGATGTATTCGCCGTAGGAGTGGCTCTTGGCATAGAGCGGCACGACACCGGCGATCTCGCCGCCGGGTCCGGCGAGCGATAGATGCTGCGGCATCCATCCCGTGCGCGCCGTCGTCGAGCCGCTTTCCTCCATTGCGTTGAGAAAGCCATGCGAAACGGTCGGGTTCGTCTCGCCTGCGCAGGCGTCCCAATCAGCGGCGGGTATTTCGGCGATCGCGGAGTGGACCCGCACCGTGACTGTTGCGCTGGTGTCGTTCATCGCTTGCCGGGCCGTCGATTCCCGGCCGCACACAGTCCAATCTTTTGATTCATCTCGGGTGTTCCGCCTCGGCGCAAAGATCCGCGCCCAAGGATAGGCTTTGTGCCGAAGCTGTCCAGCCTGCCGCGAAACCGCCGTATTGACCGCCTACCAGTGCACGGGATTTGAGAACCGAGATGCCGATGCTGCGCCACGCCTTGATCGCGCTGCCGCTCATGCTGTTTCTGCCCGTCGCGGCGCCGGCCTCGGGCGAGACTCTTGGCGACGCTCGCGTCGGCTTCAGCGCCGAGCGTGTGCTGGTCATTGATGGGCAGCGCTATGTCGGGAAGATGTGGCACATGCCCGGCGAGCAGCGCCATGAGCAGGATCTGCCGGCCCTCAAGCCGGTTTTCATCCTGCGCGCCAACAGCGCGATCGGCGATATCATTTTACCGCAGCTGCACACCGTGGTCGAATTCGCGCTTCCCAAAGAGCTGTCGATTCTCGGCGACCCCGATCTGCTGCGCAAACCCGTCGGGCAAGAAACCGTCAACGGCATTGTGACAACCAAGTATGCGGTGGAGCAGGCGACAGCACAGGGCCACACCGTCGGCTCGCTGTGGCTCAGCCCGGAAGGCATCCCGATGAGATGCGACGCCGAGTTCGCCGGCAAAAAGGGAAAAGTTTCGACGATCCGGTGGGAGCTGAGCCACGTCAGAATCGGCGCGCAAGAGGCTTCGCTGTTCGAAATCCCGAGCGGCTACGCAAAGCTGCCGCCCGAAGCTGCCGCCCCGCTGCTCGGCATGCGGCTGGCGCGGCCCTCCGCGCGGTAATGTCCTCGAAGCAAAAGGGGCTTTACTGCTCGACGATTACTTGACCGTACATCCAAGGGTGCGGCGTACAGATGTAGTAGTGGATGCCCGGCTCTGAAAAGGTGATCGATTTTTCTTCACCTTTGGCCAGAGCACCCGTGTCCCAGTCGCCTATCTTGCCCTTGTCGAATGCAGTCGCGGTGTGCGGAACATCACCGACATTGGTAAAGGTCACGGTAGTCCCGGCTTTGACTTTGATCCGGGCTGGCCAGTAACTGTACTCTACATTATTGTCGGCGATTTTGACTTTATCGACGCCTTCGGCAACTGCTCCGCCCGGTCCTGCAACAGTCAGCGGCGGTGGCGGCGGCCACAACGGACCGAGCTGCCCCTTGAGCGAAAAGGTCCATACCGCATCGCCATAGGCGCTGCCTTGTATCGAGTTGCCACCGGTCACAATCGCGATGTACTCGTCGCCATCGGCTTCATAGACGGTGGCCGGCGCATCGGCGCCAAAGCCGGTCTGGAATTTCCACAGCGTTTCCCCGGTCTTGGCATCGAGCGCCACAAAATTCCCGTCAGGCTCGCCGCGCAGCAGGAGGCCGCCGGCAGTCACGGTCGAACCACCGCCGCCACCCATCCGGTAGGGCAGCTGGTGTTGCCAGGCGATCTTGTTCGTCCTGCCGTCGATGGCGGTGAAGGTGCCGCTCAACGGCGAGCCGATAGGCGGCGCTTGGGTGCCGTTCGTATAGCGCTTCCCAGTGCTGTACTCACTAGGAACGCGCGAGAACACGCTCGTTCGGATCGTTCCCGGGACATAGAGATAGCCAGTATCGGGGTCGTACGGCATCGGCGACCAGTTGGTACCCCCCTGCCCGGACGGCTGGATCAGCACGGGCTCGTCCCAGAACGTCTCGAAGATGCACCCTGCCTTCTCGTATCCCTCCATTGGCTGCGCGCATTGCGGCACCGTCGCGTCGCCGACCGGGTATGGTTGTGTTTTTGCTGTTTTCTGGCGCGGCTCCTGCGGCACCGGGCGTTCCTCGATGCCGATCAATGGTTTGCCGTTGGTGCGGTCGAGGATGTAGACCCAGCCGGTGCGCCCCGCTTCGGCAATCGCCTTGCGCGGCTCGCCGTTGATTACCGTGTCGAACAGCACGACGGGGCTTGCCGCGTCGTAATCCCAAATGTCGTGGTGCACCTCCTGAAAGTGCCACGCGTATTCGCCGGTCTTCGCCTTCAGTGCAACAATCGAGGCGCAGAACAGATTATCGCCCTCGCGCATCGACCCATCGTAATCGGGCCCGCAATTGCCGGTCGCGAAATAGATGAGGCCGAGCTGCGGATCGAGGGCGGGCGTGTTCCAGATCGACGCGCCGCCGCGCATCGCACGGTCGGTACCCGCCGGCCACGTGTCGCTGCCGACTTCGCCCTGGCCAGGGAGCGTGTACCAGCGCCACAAGATTTTGCCGGTCTTCGCGTCGAGCGCCGTCAGCCGGCTGCGCACACCGAATTCCCCGCCGGTATTGCCGCTATAGACAATGCCGTCGTAGTAGAGCGGGGCGCTGGTGACGCCATAGCCGTTGCGCCAATCCTCGATCGGCGTTTTCCACAC
>JAFASL010000611.1 GCA_019244535.1 Alphaproteobacteria bacterium | reverse complement strand
GTGTCGAGCCGGATTTCCCGGCCGCCATGGTCGATGCGAGAGACCGGAGTGTCGAGCGCTATCGGGAGCCCCCGGCTGAGCTTTTCCAAGAGCCTGCCGTAGCCGTCGCGCAGCCGCCAATTGACGCCGCTGTCCTCGTACCGAACGTAGTCTTTGACCGATACCAGGTCGAGTTCGGCGCCGTTTCCCCAGGTGCTGGTCGCGTCGAGCAATTGGTTCCACCGCCCGCCCGGCGGCAACAGGCTGGCCAGCGACCGGTCGGCCTGCTCCGCGGCGGCCTCCCGGCGCGCGACGCCCTGCGCCTCGCGGGTGGCGAGCCAATCCGCCTCGGCCTCGATCGTCTCGCCGCTGCGGCGCAGCCGGTTCAACCATTCCGGCGGCCGCTCGTGGATCCGGAAGCCGAGATCGCGGGCGATTGCCGACAATGGGTTGCGGTCGGCCGAGTGCAGCCATTCGGCGCCGCGGTCGAGCGGAAACCCGGCGGGCTCGATGGTATGCACGCGACCGCCGACCCGGTCGCGCGCTTCGAGCACGAGGACCGAGACCGACCCGCTCTCGACCAACCGCCGCGCCGCGCCGATCCCGGCGGCGCCGGCTCCGACGACCACGATGTCGGCCTCCGATCGGAAGCCCGGCACGCCCTACCGGCCAGCCGATCGGATTTCGGAGCCGGCGGCCGCGATTTCACTGACCAGTTTGTTGGTCATCGCGTCGGCAAAAGAATGAAAATCTTCGACCACCCGAAGAAACGCGCCGGGACCGCCGATAACGTTCTGGCGATACCATTCGGGCAGGCCTCCGGGCGGTTGGGTGTGGAACGCATAGCCCGGGTTCGGCTTCTCGTTGACGATGGCGAGGCCGTTGATTGTAACCCCCTCCCCGACTGCCTGGTCCCGCGCGTCGGTCACCGGCCGGCCGGAGTTGTTGGTGCCGTCACCGGAAATGTCGATGATGCGCCGCCTGGCGCGCGGCTGTGACGCGGCAAACCGCTCCATCGCGAAGTCGATGGCCCCGCTGATCGACGTGCGCCCGATGAACGAGCGTGGCGCGGCGAGGATCGCCGCAGCTAACCCGCCGGCATCCTCTTCGTCTCGAATTACCGTCCAATCGGCCACGACATTCTGCTCGCCAGCGCCGGACCACTCCACAAAACATACTGCGATCGCGCCCGTAGACCCGCCGCGGATCGCGGCGAGCACGCGCGGGTCCGTCAACGCCGCCGAATAGCCCTTGCGCTGCAATGCGAACTCGGCTTCGTCGATGCTGCGCGACACATCGGCGGCGAGCACGAGCAACAGATCGGTCGTCTGAGCGGCTACACCTCCGCCGAATCCCGACAGGGCCAGCAACAGCGCACCCGCGACGGCAGCTTGCATTGGGGAGATCCTCGTCATCGGGATCAGGATAAGCCGGCCGGCAACGCCGCGGAAGAGTCTCGCCGGAAGGCAGCCGCAAACCCACATCTCGCGGGAAGAGACATCAGCAATGCATATCGCACAGACCCGGCTATCGATCGACACCGCGCCGCGTGAAATCAAGGAGATCACCGCCGAAGTGGCAGAATGGACCGAGCGCCAGCGCGTCTCAGTCGGTCTTCTTACCCTCTATATTCCGCACACCTCGGCCTCATTGCTGATCCAGGAAAACGCATCGCCGGACGTTCGGCGCGACCTCGATGCGTTCCTGCGGCGGATCGTGCCCGAGGACAGCGCGCTCTACCACCACAATGACGAAGGGCCGGACGACATGCCGGCCCATATCAAAAGCGCGCTGACCCAGACACAGCTGACGATTCCGGTCACTGACGGCCGGGTTCAGCTCGGCACCTGGCAAGGCATCTTTCTGCTGGAGCACCGCGCCTCGCGGCACCGCCGCTCGCTTATTCTGACCCTGATCGGCGAGGAGGAATAGCGCTGCCTAGTTCTGCATGGCCTGTGTTACGGCGCCGCCGGTCGCGGTGCGGCCGCCGTCGATGACGTATTGCGCGCCGGTGATCGCCGAGGCGTGGTCCGAGCATAAAAACAGGACCGTGTTGGCGATTTCCTCCGGGTTGACATACCGGCCCATCGGGATCGCCGATTGATAGCGGCGGCTGACGCTGGCCGGGTCGGCCGGGTTGAGCTGCGCTTCGAGCGAGTGGATCATCCGCGTGTCGACGGGACCAGGGCAGACCGCGTTGACGCGGATCCCTTGCCGCGCGACCTCACCGGCAGCGGTCTTAGTGAGACCGATGACCGCGTGCTTCGAAGCGACATAGGCCGGCATCCCCGGTGTGGCCACGAGTCCCGCGACCGAAGCGGTGTTGACAATCGCGCCGCGCTTCTGCTGCAGCATGACGGGCAAGACGTGGCGCAGACCGAGAAACACGCCCTTCACATTGACGCCGATCACCGCGTCAAACATGTCCTCGTCATACTCGGCCGTGTGCGCCCATTTGCCTTCAATGCCGGCATTGTTGAAGAAGCAGTCGATCGCGCCGAAGGCGTCGAGCGCCGCCTTCACGTAGTCCCGCACCTCGGCGGATTTGGTCACATCGGCGGTGATGAAGCGCGCCTCGCCGCCCTGCTGGCGGACGACCCCGGTGGTCGCCTCCCCCGCCGCCGCGTCGCGGTCGACGAGCACCACCTTGGCGCCGCCTCTGGCGAAACCGAGCGCGGTGGCGCGGCCGATGCCGTTGGCGCCCCCGGTGATCAGCGCGACTTTGCCCGTGAAGTCGAGATCCATGGCGTCCCTCCTCTCAATTTGTCATTTCCCGCCGATGAGCCGGGTCCATTTCTCCAGGTTGACGAGCATGTCGCGGATGAAGCCGCGCGCCGCGTCATCGGTCAGCCGCCCCGAGGCGTCGAACTTCGTCTGCGCCTGGCCGATGAACACCTCGGGCTTGTTCAACGGGTGCATGTCGAGAAAGACGCAGCAGCGGCGCAGATCGTATTGTGCGCGCGCCGTGCCGGCCATCCCGGCGCCGGCGCCCATCATCGCCACCGGCTTGCCGGCGAAGGGCTGGTCAGGCGGCCGCGACGCCCAGTCGATCGCGTTCTTCAGCACGCCCGGAATCGAATAATTGTATTCGGGAGTGACAAACAACAGCGCATCGGCCGCGGCGATCTGGCCGCGCAAACGCTCGACCGGAGGCGGGAAGCCGAGCGCGCGGACATCTTCGTTGTAGAGCGGGATGTCGCCGATCTCGGCGGTCTCCATCGTCATACCAGGCGGCTTCTCGTCGATTGCCGTGCGCAGTGCCGCCTTGTTGAACGAGCCCTGGCGCAAGCTGCCGCAAATTGCCAGAACGCTTATGCCTCTCGCCTCGCTCATCAGCCTCTCCGATCGCTTCGAGCCGGCCCTGATCCGGCTTGTGCCGCCGCCCCGATCGAATTAAACAACGTCATAGACGGCGAAACCCGTTGGGGTTGTCTGGGAGGAAGCATCATGGCGCGGATCGACCGGCGTAGGCTATTGAAACTTTCGGGCGCCGGGGCGATTGCGGCAGGGAGCGGAGGGCTTGCCGGGATCCTCGCCTCGGCGCGGGCACCGGCCTTCGCACAAGCGGCAGCCGTGCATTACTTGCGCTGGTCCGATTTTGTGCCGGCCTCCGATCAGGTGTTAAAGACGAAGATCGCTCCCGAAGGCGAAAAGGTGCTCGGCATCAAGATCACCTTTGAGATGGTCAATGCCAATGACATCCAGGCGCGGATCACCTCGGGTATCCAGTCCGGGTCGGGGCCGGACATCATTATGGGGCTCAACAATTGGCCGCAGCTCTACACGGAAAGTCTCACTGACGTCAGCGACGTCGCCAATGACATCGGCAAAGCACAGGGTGGCTTCTATGACATCTCGAAGGCGGTGGCGACGATCGGAGGGAAGTGGATCGGGGTTCCGTGGGCGATCGGCGGCGGTCTTGTCGCGTATCGAAAGTCGTGGTTCGACGAGATTGGCCTCAACAAGTTTCCGGACACCTGGGACGCCTTGCGCGATGCCGGCAAGAAACTGAAAGCCAAGGGCCGCCCGATCGGACAGACGCTCGGCCACACCTTTGGCGATGCGCCCGGCTTCTGGTATCCGTATCTATGGTCTTGGGGCGGCAAAGAGGTCGAAGCCGATGGCAAGACCGTCGCGCTGAACAGCAAGGAGACAATCGAGTCAGTCAAGTTCGCCGTCCCGTTCTGGAAGGAAGCCTGCGACGAAGGCGGCCTGGCTTGGGATGATTCCAGCAACAACCGCGCCTTCCTATCGGGCAGCATCAGCGCTACGAACAACGGCGCCTCGATATATCTGGAGGCCAAGCGCAAGCCCGATACCTACCAGACCGAGAAGGGGACGCCGATGTGGCAGGACATCCAGCATGCGCCGCTCCCCAAGGGCGCCGGCGGGCAGTTCAATTTGCCCGGTCCGTTTACCAACATGGTGATGGGCTATTCGAAAAATCAAAAAGCGGTGAAAGACTTTCTGCGCTGGATCTCATCGAAGGAGATCTTCGAACAATGGTTCACCTCGCAGCAGGGCTACACCGACGGGGCTACTTTGTATTGGGAAGAAGACAAGGTGTGGGGCGCCGACCCGGTGCTGCTGCCGTTCCGCGATCTGCCCCGCAAGGGCCGGCTGATGGGCTATGCCGGCCCGCCTGGCCGCGCGTCAGCCGAAGCGCAGACCAAGTACATCATTGTCGATATGTACGCCAAAGCAGTCCAAGGAACAGCGCCCGAGGATGCGGTCAAATGGGCGCATGAGGAGCTGGTCAAGATTTACACCTGACGCTCGGAGAGCCTGCTAATGACTTTCACCTATGCGGCCGCGCCAGCCTACGCCGGGACGCCAAGGCGCGGGCCGGTCACCCGGCTCCTCGAGGACGAGCGCTGGCTGGCCGTCGCGCTGCTGCTGCCGACCGTCGTCCTGCTGG
>JAFASL010000528.1 GCA_019244535.1 Alphaproteobacteria bacterium | reverse complement strand
CAAATCGCGGATGTCGGCTGGGACCGCAGGCCGGCCGACACGACGGCGCGACTTCCAACGCCAGTACAGACGGAACCCGCTCCGATGCCAGCGCACCAGCGTCTCAGGCTTGAAGACAACCGCGGCTTCAACCAAGGAGGGGAACAGCCGATAGAGCCAGACGAAGATCAAGCGATCTGCCGGGCGCAGCCTGAGCCTCGCTGGCGCCGACCGCTTCAGGACGGCAAGCTGCCGGCGGAGAAATGCCGTCTCGGCTTCGCGAGCCGCATGCGATCTGAACACTCTGACGAGCAATCCGCCAAGCAGCTTCAAGAGGTCGATCATCCCGAAGCGAGGATAGCCCATCGTGGCATCTGCGCCAGCCCGGATGCGATTTTCGGTAGCCACAGGTTCTTTAAGAAATTTGGTCAAATTGCGCGTTCATCGTGTCGCGGTACAAAGCAGTTCGAATCCATCTCCCTCCAGCGGCGAGCGAACTCCGGGGTGCCAAGAATTGGGGCAGAGCGTGAGAAGGTCGGCCGGGGCGCGCCGGACCATCTAAGCGCCAAGGCATGCGTGGAACGACGCCCCAAGTTGCTGGTGGCTGGCTTACATAAATCGGATACTCGTATATGTTCCGTCTAGATGCCGGCGAATCCGAGACTGGTCCAACAATACCTGCCGGCTCTAACAACGATGATCGGAGGAATGATCATGGTCGGTTTTCGTCTCGCTCCGATCCGGTTCGTCGTCTGCATCCTTGCCCTTGCGGGCTGCACCCCTCCGCAGCCGACAAGGGCCCCGTCTCAGACCCAATTTCCGCCAGCTGGACCGGGTATGGCACGGGTATGGTTTTTTCGCCAAATGGACCCGACGGCCGGTAATGTGTATTCAGGATCTCCCATAGTTTACGCGAATGGTGCGCCAGTCGGCGATGTGCCGCAAGGCACTGTCTTTTTTCGTGATTTCCCGCCGGGGAAATATAGATTTACGGTACAGTCTTATGGAACTCCCACTCCCCAACACGACACCGTGCAGCTCGCACCAGGGCAGCAAGCTTACGTGCAGGTTCAGTGGGAAGCCAACTGGGAAACGGGCCACACGGGAGGCAGCAGCTTTGCGGTCGAGACGTCCTCGCCAGAGGTGGCGCAGCAATATATTCCAACGCTAACTAATCTGGGTCAGCGCTGATTACCGAGCTCGCTATGGGCCGCAATCTGGAAACGCACCTCGGTCCACCTCGACACGCTGATCGTCCGTTGAATTTCGCGCAAGGACGAGCGGCGCATTGAGATGAACATTGGGCTGGCACGCTTTCCGTTTGTGCGTGCACCGCGTACCAGCAGTTTTCGTGGCGCCAATGATTCCCGGCACCACTTTGCTGTCGTGGACTTGTCACTGATCGGGACAGACGTCTTGCGGAACCCAGATGGGCCTCGGAACGGCCTTTCCCTTACCGCGGGACCGAAGATTCGAATCCGGTTTCCTCCTGCGGCGAGTCACGCGCGAACTCGCTACCGAACTTCTAAGAAGGTCGTGACGTCTCGTTGACTGTCTGGACGTACTATCGAATCGGGTTTGGCTCATTCTCCCGAGCTAAAACCCAGGACAGGACTCGGCGTCGGGCAACTGCGCCCTCGGTTTTTCCGGCCACGGACTGATGCAGGCACCGGCGGTCGGTCGCGGCTTGAGCGAACTCCTGCTGCACGGCCGTTACCAGACCCTCGACCTGATGCGGATGGGCTATCATCGCATCCTGAATGGCGCGCCGCACTCGGACGAGGTACCGAAGGCCTGAACTTAGTCAGTGGCCAGCCACATACTTCGCCTCCCCGAGGTCTCTATCGGCGGCCTCCGGCCATCGGCACATCGCTCGACCTCAAATGTCGCGACGTCCGATTCCGGAATCAGCGAAATGCTCAGTGGCGTGTGCTCCTTGACGAATTCCAGCATCGGGCCGGCATCTTCAGCGAACGCCGCGCACAATGCACCCTCGGTTTCGCGCCGGGCGTTGGACGCGCTCGCGCGCGCGGTTAGGCGAGCGCCTCCGCCGGGCTTGTCCGGCACCCCTCACAACACGCCGATGATTCTTCGCCGGCACCCATACCGCACTGTCCAAAATGGCGCTTGTCCTGCCGAACTTGTCGAATTTTTTGTCAATCACAGTGACCCTGAAGCCGCCGCCCGCCGCGACCGGCCCCACGGCGCGTGATCAGACCACGACGACCTCGGTCTAGTTCGGAAACTGGGCGCCGCTCAGCGCTCACCGCGACCGACGATGGACAGCCGGGTCACGCGAAGCGCGGCAGTACTTTGTCGCCGACCAGCTCGATCGAGCGCATGACCTGCTCGTGTGTCGTATGGCCGGCCTGGAACATGAATATCATCTGATCGACCCCCGCCGCGGCCCATTTTTTCGACCTGACGGCACACCGTGTCGGGGTTGCCGCCCATCGCCATTGCGTCGTCGATCAGCTCGTCATCGCTGCGGCGGACGATCTTCTCGACCACTTGGCGCGCGCCGCCCTGCGCCGTCGCGAAGCGGTGCTTGTTCACCTCGGCGTCATTGTCGCCGTAATACCAGCGCGCCGCGGAGCAGGCGAGGCGACGCCCGATCCCGTCGTCGCTGTCGCAGGCGGCGATGGCATAAACGCCAACCTGCTCGTTGCTTTGTCGGCCGAGCCACTGCGCAGGTTGCGAGCGCCGGATTGCGGCACGATAGGCGGCGATTGCGGTGGCCGTTTCGTGCGGCGTGTTGCGCGTTACGCCGATGATGCCGACCCCGTCACTCCCAGCCCGCTCGTAGGTGTCAAAGTTTGACGCGACGTACCATAGCGGCGGGTGCGGCTGTTGCAGCGGCCGCGGCACGACATGGCGCGGCGGCAATTCAAAATGCTTGCCCGTATGGCCCGGGAAGAAATCCTGCTCGAACATCTTCAGGATCGCGCCCATCGCCTCACGCCCCACATCGCGGCCCTGCGCCGGATCGAAGCCGAGCCCTTCGACGACGTATGGCGACGTGCCGCGGCCCGAACCAAATTCGACCCTGCCGTCGCTCAGCACGTCAAGCGTGGCAACCCGCTCGGCGACGTAGAATGGGTTGTGACACGGCACCAGGATCACTGCAAAACCGAGCCGCAGACTGCGCGTGAGCTGGCTGATCGCGGCCAGCAT
>JAFASL010000361.1 GCA_019244535.1 Alphaproteobacteria bacterium | reverse complement strand
CGGGCTGACCGCGCCTTCGTAGAGGCTGCGGGCCTCGTCGTGAACGACCAGCGCGGGGTCGAAATAGAGTTTGGTGCCGAGCCCGTCGCAGGCCGGACAGGCTCCGAACGGGTTGTTGAACGAGAACAGCCGCGGCTCGATCTCCGGGATCGTAAAGCCGGAGACCGGGCAGGCGAATTTCGCCGAAAAGATTGTCTGCTCGCCGGTATCGGCGTCTTCGGTGATCGCGATGCCATCGGCCAGTTCGAGCGCGGTCTCGAACGAATCCGCGAGCCGGTTGCCGAGCTCGCCATCGACGATGATGCGGTCGACGACGATCTCGATGTCGTGCTTCAAATTCTTGTTGAGCCCGCGGACCTCGTCGAGCTCGAGCATCTTGCCGTCGATCTTGACCCGCTGAAACCCGCGCCTCTGCAGTTCCGCGAGTTCTTTACGGTATTCGCCCTTGCGCCCGCGCACGATCGGGGCGAGCAGATAAAGCCGTGCGCCCTGCGGCATCGCCAGCACCCGGTCGACCATCTGCGATACGGTCTGGCTGACGATCGGAAGGCCGGTAGCGGGCGAGTAAGGGACGCCGACCCGTGCCCATAAGAGGCGCATGTAATCGTAGATCTCGGTTACCGTGCCGACCGTCGAACGGGGATTGCGCGACGTCGTCTTCTGCTCGATCGAGATCGCTGGCGACAGGCCCTCGATCGATTCGACCTCGGGCTTCTGCATCAATTCGAGAAACTGCCGGGCATAGGCCGAGAGGCTCTCGACATAACGTCGCTGGCCCTCGGCATAGATCGTGTCAAAGGCCAGCGAGGATTTGCCCGACCCCGACAGGCCGGTGATCACGACGAGGCTGTCGCGCGGCAGTTCGACATCGATGTTCTTCAGATTGTGTTCCCGCGCGCCGCGGATGCGGATCTGCTGTTGCATGGGTAGAACTTAGCGTTGGACGGCGGGCTATGCCACCACTCGGCTCAGAGCCGGTATCGGCACGACCGGCGGCGCTTCAAGGGATCAGCCGATAACCCCCGGGTTCGGTTACCAGAATTTCCGCGCGCGCCGGGTCGCGTTCGATCTTCTGACGAAGACGGTAAACGTGCGTTTCCAGGGTATGGGTCGTCACCCCCGCATTATAGCCCCAGACTTCGCCGAGGAGAGTGTCGCGCGCGATCGCCTGGTCGCCGGCACGGTACAGATATTTGAGAATCGCCGTTTCCTTCTCGGTCAACCTGACCTTCTTGCGGCCGGTCGCGTCAAGGAGAAGCTTTGCGCCCGGACGGAACGTGTAGGGGCCGATCGTGAACACCGCATCATCGCTATGCTCGCTTTGCCGCAAATGGGCGCGCAGCCGGGCGAGAAGGATGCTCAAGCGAAACGGCTTGGTCACATAATCGTCGGCGCCTGAATCGAGGCCCAGCACCGTGTCGGCGTCGCTGTCCGCTCCGGTCAGCATGACAATCGGCACTTGCACTCCGGCGCGGCGCAGCAATCGGCACAATTCCCGCCCATCCATGTCGGGCAGTCCGACATCGAGAAGAATGGCGTCGAAGCGCTCGGTGGTTGCCATTTGCAGCGCCTCGGTTGCGCTGTCGCATTGGACGCTGGCAAATTCTTCGTGCAACTCGAGCTGTTCGGCGAGCGATTGGCGCAACCCGACGTCATCGTCGACGATCAATATTCTGCGGCCAGCCCTCATGATTTTCTCGCAGAACGGGGCAGAAGCGCGCTCATTATGCGCACAAGTTGCGTCCCTCATCCCCAGATGCCTCGAACAGCTCTTAATCGATGCGCGCGTCGTTTTCCAGCGGCGGGGATTTCATCGTGGAGCGGGAGTGGCGGTCAACTCACCCAGCATTTCCTCCCACCGTGCCGCCGCTTGCCGCCAATCCGGCAGGCGCGCCCCCGCTGCGCGCGAACCAGCCGCAAGCCGGGAGGCCAGCGCCGGCCGGGTGATTACGCGCCGCAGAGCCTGCGCCAGCGCCGCCACGTTACTTGGCGGAACCAGGAGCCCGGCTTCACGGGGCACCGTATCGGGGATCGCCCCGGCATC
>JAFASL010000298.1 GCA_019244535.1 Alphaproteobacteria bacterium | reverse complement strand
GCTTCTGATCTTTCGCCTCGGCCGGCCCGATGTGCTGCCGGCGGACGATTACGGCATCCGCAAAGGTTTCGCGCTCGCCTATGGGCATGCGGAGCTTCCGGCGCGCAAAGCGCTCGAGGAATATGGCCTTCGGTGGCGGCCTTACCGGACGGTGGCGAGCTGGTATTTGTGGCGCCTTGTCGAGCAGGCGCCGCTGCAGAAACAATGACGAACCTTATGCCCGTGCTCCGCGATTTGCCCGAGGAGATTGAAGATCGCCTGATCGTGGCGCTCGACGTGCCGAGCATTAGCGAGGCTCGCGCCCTGACCGACCGGCTCGACGGGTTGGTTGGTTTCTTCAAACTCGGTCTATGGCTGCAGTTTGCCGCTGGTTTTGATAGTCTCGTCGAGCATCTGCTAAACAAAAGCAAGAAAATCTTCCTCGACGCGAAGATGTTCGACATCGGGGAGACCGTTAAGCAGGGCGTCGCGAGAGCTGCCGAGCGTGGCGTTACTTTTGTGACCGTCCATGGCGATGGCGACATCGTCCGCGCCGCAGCTGAGGGCAAGAAGGGGTCAAACCTGAAGATCCTGGTCGTGCCGGTGCTGACCAGCCTCGACGCAAGTGGATTGCGCGAATTGGGTTACCGCGATGGCCTCAACGAACTCATCGTCGAGCGTGCAAGGAGGACGCTTGCCTGGGGCTGCGACGGGATTGTCGCGTCGCCTCACGACAACCCGAACCAAATCCGGCGTTCCGCCGGATCCGACGGTTTGCTGGTCGTAACTCCGGGGGTGCGCCCGGCGGGTGCTCCGCTCGATGATCACAAGCGTGCCGGAACACCCGCCGAAGCGATTGCCTCCGGAGCCGATTACCTCGTCGTCGGTCGACCGATCATCAGGGCCGATGATCCGGCCAGGGCGGCGGCGGCGATCATCGAGGACATGCGACGCGCCGCGTAGCCGGCCTCCACCGGGCCTGCGCTGCATTGCTGGGCGCGACGCGGCTGTGTTACCTTCGCCACCAACGGGAGTTTTCAGCTCGCGACACGCGGGCAGGGAGTTTGGGATGACGATGAAGCGTAGGCTGGGCGCGCTCCTTGCAGTCGGCCTCCTGCTCGGTTTTGGTGCGACGGCGCAGGCAGGAGCAACGCTCGATAAAGTCAAGCAGAATGGCCAGATCAGCTGCGGTGTACCGACCGGCATTGCCGGTTTCGCCGCTCCCGACAGCCAGGGCCATTGGGCCGGGTTCGATATCGACATCTGCAGGGCCTTATCAGCAGCGGTTTTCGGCAGCGCCGACAAGCTCAAATACGTGCCATTGACCGCCCAGCAGCGCTTCACCGCCCTGCAATCGGGAGAGGTCGACATCCTGTCGAACAACACGACCTATACGCTGCAGCGTGACACCGCGCTCGGGCTCAATTTTGCCCCGGTTGTATTTTATGACGGCCAGGGATTTATGGTGGCCAAGAAGCTCGGCGTCAAAAGCGCCAAGGAGCTGAACGGCGCGACTGTGTGCGTGCAGCCGGGGACGACGACCGAGCTCAACCTTGCCGACTACTTTCGCGCCAACAAGATGGAGTTCAAACCGGTCGTCATCGAGAAGCGCGACGAGAACCTGAACGCGTTCTTCTCGGGGCGCTGTGATGTCTTCACCAGCGATGCCTCGGCGCTGAACGCCGATCGGCTGAGCCAGGCGCCGAACCCGGATGACTATGTGATCCTGCCGGAGCGTATCTCAAAGGAGCCGCTGGCCCCGGTCGTGCGGCAGGGCGACGAGGAGTGGGACGACATCGTCCGCTGGGTCGTCTATGCGCTGATCGAGGCCGAGGAGAAGGGCATCACACAAAAGAACGTCGACGACATGCTGAAAAGCGACGATCCGAACGTCAAACGGATGCTCGGCGTCACTCCGGGCATGGGCAAAGCGCTCGGGCTCGACGAGAAATGGGCCTACAACGCGGTCAAGCTGGTCGGCAATTACGGCGAAATCTTTGATCGCACACTGGGCAAGGACACTGAGCTCAAATTCGACCGCGGACTCAATAATTTGTGGACAAAGGGCGGGTTGCTGTACGCGATGCCGATCCGCTGATTTGGGCGGATCGTTCGGGCCCGGGTGACGGCCGATGACGACGGAGATCATCCGGCACCCGGCGCGGCCGTCCCCGTGGCGCAATCCCGCGATCCGCGGCATCGCTTTTCAAGTGCTGTTCGTCGCCGCGGTCGTCGCTCTTGGTGCCTTTCTCGTTCACAACACTCTGATAAATCTGCGCCGCCAAAATATCGCTAGCGGCTTCGGCTTTCTCGACCGCGAAGCCGCTTTTGGGATCGGCGAGTCGCTGATCCCGTATTCACCGGCCGACACTTATGCCCGCGCCTTCCTGGTCGGCCTCTTGAACACGCTCTATGTCGCCGCGCTCGGGATTGTGCTCGCGACGATTCTCGGGACCGTGATGGGGATCGCGCGGTTGTCGCGCAACTGGCTGATCAGCAAACTGGCGCAGGTCTATGTCGAGACCTTCCGCAACATCCCACTATTGCTGCAATTGTTCTTCTGGTGGGGGCTATTGCGCGAGACCGCCCCGGCGCCACGCCAAGCTTGGCAGCCGTTACCCGATGTCTTCGTTAGCAATCGCGGCATCGCCTTTCCGGTGCCGGCCCCCGACCCGGCCTATGGCTGGATGGTATTGGCATTCTGTGTCGGCCTCGTCGGCGCGATCGGGATTTTCCGCTGGGCGAGGCAGCGGCAGACCCGGACTGGAGAGCAGTTTCCGACTGGCTGGGTCGGGTTGGGCTTGATCCTTGGGCTGCCACTCGCCGTCTTTTTCGTCTCCGGCGCCCCGCTAACGCTCGACCGGCCCGAGCTGAAAGGCTTCAATTTTGCCGGCGGCCACGCGGTGTCGCCCGAATTTGCCGCGCTGCTGCTGGGCCTAGTCATCTATACCGGTACCTTTATTGCCGAGATCGTGCGCGCCGGCATTCTTGCAGTCAGCTGGGGGCAGAGCGAAGCAGCTATGGCGCTGGGCCTCAAGCCGGGACACCGGATGCGGCTCATCGTTCTGCCGCAGGCATTGCGCGTCATCGTTCCACCGATGACGAGCCAGTATCTGAGCCTCACGAAGAACAGCTCGCTGGCCGTGGCGATCGGCTATCCAGACCTCGTGTCGGTCGCCAACACGACGATCAACCAAACCGGGCAGGCAGTCGAAGGCATTGCGATGATCATGGCCGTCTATCTGACGATCAGCCTGATCATCTCGGCCTTGATGAACCTCTACAACCGCTCCGTCGCGCTGGTGGAGCGTTGAGCGATGACCGACGTCACGCAACAGCTGCCGCTCGCGATCGAACCTCCGCCGCGGGCGGCGTCGGGTCTGATCGGCTGGCTGCGCGCCAATCTGTTCAGCAGCGCCTTCAATTCCATTCTTACTCTGCTCGGCGTCGCTTTTCTCGCGATGACGATACCGCCCTTTATCCGCTGGGCCGTGGTGGACGCGGTCTGGTCGGCGCCGAACAGCCGTGCTTGCGCCGGCGCCGGCGCGTGCTGGGCATTCATCCATGAGAAATTTCGTTTCATCCTGTTCGGTACTTACCCATACGAGGAGCAGTGGCGCCCGTTTTGGGCGGTATTGATCTTTCTCGCGCTGATCCTAGCGAGCTGTGACCGCAGGCTTTGGGGGCGCCGGCTGGTGCTCCTCTGGCTGGCGGGGCTGGCGGTGGTGGGCGTCCTGATGTGGGGCGAGGTCTTCGGGCTGAGCTATGTCGGCACCGAATTATGGAGCGGGCTGCCGCTGACCTTGATCATTGCCGTGGTGGGGATCGCCTTTGCCTTCCCGCTGGCGATCCTGCTGGCGCTCGGGCGGCGGTCGCGGTTGCCGGCGGTGCGCACAATTTGCGTCGCGTACATCGAGCTGATCCGGGGCGTGCCGCTGATCACGGTGTTGTTTATGGCCTCGGTCATGCTGCCGCTGTTTCTGCCGACCGGCGTCACGATCGACAAGCTGTTGCGGGCGCAGGTCGCGCTGATCCTGTTCGCCGCCGCATACCTCGCTGAGGTCATTCGCGGCGGCTTGCAGGCGATCCCAAGAGGGCAAATCGAAGCAGCCGATGCGTTGGGGCTCGGTTATTGGCAGCGCACACGACTGATCGTGCTGCCGCAGGCATTGGCAATGGTGATCCCGCCTTTGGTCAATACCTTTATCGGGACGTTCAAGGACACGACGCTCGTCATCATCATCGGGCTATTCGACCTGCTCGGCACGATCAATGCGTCGCTCAACGATGCCAATTGGCGCGGCACTTCGGTCGAAGCCTATGTCTTCGCCGCGGTGTTCTATTTCTGCTTCTGCTTTTTCATGTCGCGCTACAGCTACATGCTCGAGCGCGAGTTCAATAAGGGGCGGCGGCGATGACGGCCCTGGACCAGGAAACGCCGATCATCGAATTGCGCGGCGTCGACAAATGGTACGGCGATTTCCACGTCCTGCGGAACATCAACCTCGATGTCGCGAAAGGCGAGCGGGTTGTCGTCTGCGGACCGTCGGGCTCCGGCAAGTCGACGATGATCCGCTGCATCAACCGGCTGGAAGACCACCAGCGCGGCCAAATCATCGTAGCCGGGATCGAGCTGACCTCGGATGTAAAGAACGTCGAGGCCATCCGTCGCGAGGTCGGCATGGTATTCCAGCAGTTCAATCTGTTCCCACATCTGACGGTGCTGGAAAACCTCACTCTCGCCCCGATCTGGGTGCGCAAAATGCCGAAAAAGGAGGCCGATGAGACAGCTCGGCTCTATCTCGAACGCGTGCGCATCCCGGAGCAGGCGGACAAATATCCGGGCCAGCTGTCCGGCGGTCAGCAGCAGCGCGTCGCGATTGCACGCTCCCTATGCATGAAGCCGGAAATCATGCTGTTCGACGAGCCGACCTCGGCACTCGACCCCGAAATGATCAAGGAAGTGCTCGACGTGATGATCGAGCTCGCAGAGGAGGGAATGACGATGGTGTGCGTGACCCATGAGATGGGGTTCGCGCGGACCGTCGCCGATACGATGGTCTTTATGGACCGCGGCGAGATTGTCGAGCGCGGCCCGCCAAAGGAATTTTTCGCCAATCCCAAGAGCGACCGCACGAAATTATTCCTGAGCCAGATCCTGGCGCATTGACTGCTCGATATCGTTAACGCGGCATGTCAAGCATGTTCTGTGTGAGCGATTGAGGTTGCGGCCCCTGTCTGATTGATCGCTCGCCACCGGCCCGATACGGTCGCGCAAGCGGCTCAGCGGAAAGGGGACACCATGGAAACGACCGACATCTCGGCGACCGATCGGCTGGTCGCGCTGATGCACCATTTGGGCCTCGACGCGGCCTATTTCGGGACGCCGATCCCACGGGACATTTCCGGGCTGGCCACGGCACACCCCGAACGGATGGCCGGAGCCGTGCTTTGCGTGCCGAGCCGGCTCGATCCAGCGCCGTTTGCCGAGATCGCCGATCGCGTACTGATGATTACCGGCGAGCGCGGTCCGGCGGCGGAGGCGACGGCCCGCGCGGCACTTCGTCTGCCCGCTGCGGAGCGGTCCGTCCTTGCCGGCTACGATGCGCCCGGCAGCTGGACCGACGCCGTCGCCGACCGCACCGATGAAATAGCCGAACACATGACCGGGTTTCTCGACCGGATGGCCGCCAATGGCCGGCGTGCCGGTTCGCCACGCTCCGCGATGCGGGAGGGAACCTGTGCCGGCATCTCCTACCGGATCGAAGGCTCCGGACCTGCTCTGGTCCTGCTGCCGTTTTTTCTCGCGCCGTCGCAGTGGGATCCGGCGATCCTGCGGCTTGCGCGGCGCTTTACGGTCGTGACATTGGGCGGACCGTATTTGGGCGGCGTCGCCTCGCTCGAAGACCGCGCGCAGATGGCCAGCTACCAGGCGATGTTCCGGACCCTTATCGATGTCATTGCGCCGCGGCCGGGAGAAACCATCCTGGAAGTCGGCTGCGGCGCCGGATCGCTGGTCCGGCAGCTGGCGGCTCGGCTCGGCGAAGCCAATCCGATCACCGCCGCCGACGTGAACCCGTTCCTGTTGC
>JAFASL010000263.1 GCA_019244535.1 Alphaproteobacteria bacterium | reverse complement strand
AACCGCCGATCCCCGGTTCACCGTGCTCGTCTTCTCCAAAACCACCGGGTTTCGTCATGACTCGATCCCGCAGGGCATTGCCGCGATCCAGGCGCTCGGCGCCGAGCATGGGTTTGCGGTGGACGGCACCGAGGATGCGGCGCGGTTCAGCGACGCGGCGCTGGGTCGCTACAGGGTCGTCGTGTTTCTCAGCACGACCGGAGATGTCCTCGACGCCGGCCAGAAGGCTGCCCTCGAGCGATACGTGCGCTCCGGCGGCGGCTTTGTCGGCATCCACTCGGCGGCCGATACGGAATATGGCTGGCCGTGGTACGGCCGGCTGGTCGGCGCCTGGTTTAAGAGTCATTCGCAGATCCAGCGCGCGACGGTCCATATCGCGGATCCCCGCCATCCATCGATGAAAGACCTCCCCGCCGCATGGGAGCGCACCGACGAATGGTACAATTTCCGCACGAACCCGCGCGGCGCGGTGCGGGTGCTGGCGACCCTCGACGAGGCGACCTATTCCGGCGGCGCCATGGGAGCCGATCATCCAATCGCGTGGTGTCAGGAGGTAGAAGGCGGCCGTAGTTGGTACACCGCGATGGGGCACACCAAAGAATCCTATGCCGAGCCGCTGTTCCGTCTCCACCTGCTGGGCGGCATCGAGAGCGCGGCCGGCATCGCAGGCTCGTGCAAGAATTATGAGTGACAACCCTTTAGTCTGGCTTAATGGCTTCGGTGGGGAAAGCCGACTAGCTGAGAAATGCCCAATTTCAGGCGCTTCTTTCCGGCGCTCTGGTTTGCAGCGGCTGTCCTCTCGGTCGGTGCGAGCGCGCAGCAGCCTTCCGAAGGGCCGCCGCTGAGCCTGCCCACCGTGGAGGTCGTCGGTGCGACGCCGCTGCTCGGCTCCGGGGTCGATCGGGACAAGGTGCCGGCGCAAACCCAGGTGTTGACCGACCGCGATATCGGCCGGAACGGCTATCCGCAGTTGCTGCGGGCGCTCGATGAAAACGTGCCCGGCGTCGCGCTCGACAACGCCGCCGGCAACCCGTTTCAGCCCAATCTGCTCTACCACGGCTTCCTCGCTTCGCCACTGCAGGGCAACCCGCAAGGGCTCGCGGTCTACCAGAACGGGGTTCGGTTCAATCAGCCCTTCGGCGACACGGTCAACTGGGACCTGATCCCTGACCTGGCGATAGAAAGAATGGATTTGGTGGGCTCCAATCCGGTCTTTGGTCTCAATGCCCTGGGCGGCGCCTTGTCGCTGCGGATGAAAAACGGGTTCACCTACCAGGGCGGCGAGATCGACTTCCTGGGCGGCTCATTCTCACAGTATCAGGGAAACCTCCAATACGGAGTTCGGAGCGGCAATATCGCGGCATACATAGCAGCGACCGGACTGCACGAAGGCGGCTGGCGCGACCTCCAATCCTCCAATATACGCAACTTATACGGCGATATCGGATGGCGCGGCAGCCGCGGCGAGGCGCATGTCAATGTGACGGCGGCGGACAATTCCCTGAACGGCCCCGGGACGTCTCCGATCGAACTATTGGCGGTCGACCCGGCTGCGCAGTTCACTGCGCCCAATCTGATCAAAAACCAATACGGACTGGTCAGCGCATCGGGCTCCTACGACCTTACCGATACGACCTCATTGCAGGGGGTCGTCTATTACGAATATTTCCAACAGAAGGTCGTCAACGGCAACGTGCCGGTGGCCTCGCCTTGCAGCGACGAGGATCAGGCCGGCTTTCTGTGCATCGCCCCCGGTGTGTTTGCGACCAACCGAGCGGGCAATCCCATCGCGGATTTTCTTAATGGCGGCCCCTATTCGGACCTCGACCAGCAATCGACGAACACGAACGCCTATGGCGCCTCGCTTCAGGTGACGAACCGCGACGAGCTGTTCGGGCGGCCAAACCAGCTGGTCGCCGGCTTCAGCTTTGACGGCGCCCAGATCCTGTTCAGCGGCAGCACGCAAATCGGCGGCTTGTCGCTGGGCGACCGCGTGTTTGCCGGCCCCGGGATTACAATCGACCAGGCCGACGGATCGATCGCGCCGGTGCGGGTCGGCATCTCCGATGGCTATTACGGCCTCTTTTTCACCGACACGTTAGACGTGACGCCGCAATTGTCGGCCAATCTCGCAGGCCGCTGGAACCTCGCGCAAATCGATCTGAACGACAAGCTGGGCAGCTCACTGAGCGGCAACCACACCTACCGCCGGTTCAATCCGGCCGGCGGATTGACCTGGAAGATGCTGCCGGGCTTGGCGGCCTATGCGAGCTATGCCGACGCGAACCGCGCGCCGACCCCGGCGGAGCTTACTTGCGCCAGCCCCGCCGCCCCGTGCAGCCTGGCACAATTCTTCGCCGGCGACCCGAACCTGCAGCAGGTCGTATCGCATACGATCGAAGCGGGTCTGCGCGGCCAGTCACAGCCGTTTGAAGGGGCGACGCTCTCGTCGGAGATCGCGTTTTTCCGTAGCACGCTCGACAATGACATCGCGTTCGTGAACAGCCCGATCCAGGGCCGCGGGTCTTTCGAGAATGTCGGCACGACCTTGCGTCAGGGTGTTGACATCAATCTGCGGCTCAAGACCGACCGCCTGCTCGCTTGGCTCGGCTATTCCTATATCGATGCCACGTTCCAAAGCGGCTTTACCGTTTCCAGCCCGAACAATCCCGCTGCCGACGCCAACGGAAATATTCAGGTCCAGAAGGGCAATCATTTGCCTGGCATTCCTGCCAATCTGATCAAGCTCGGCACCGATTATAAACTGACCGAGGCATGGACGATCGGCGGCACGGGGGTCGCCGCGAGCGGGCGTTTCTTGTTTGGCGACGAAGCCAATCTGACACCAAAGACGCCGGCCTATTTTGTACTCAGTTTGCACACGAGCTATCAGCTCACCCCAAACCTGCAGCTCTTCGGCCTCCTGCAAAACGCGTTCAACACGACTTATTACTCGTTCGGCACCTTCTCCCCGACCTCTTCGGTTTTCCTCGCCCAGGCCCCCGGCGCCGCAAATCCGCGCAGCTACAGCCCCGGCGCCCCGATCGCCGGCACCGTCGGGCTCCGCCTCACTTTCTAAAAGCCTCCGAAAGATTTAACGATATTGCCGGATCTGCCCCTTCGGGGATAGATTCCAGAGATCCGCGTCAATCGGGAGGCACGCCATGGTCAAGTTGCGCGTCAACGGCCAGGAGCAGTCGTTCGACGGCGATCCGTCGATGCCGCTGCTCTGGTATCTGCGGGACGAGCTGGGGCTCACCGGGACGAAATACGGCTGCGGCGTGGCGCTGTGCGGCGCCTGCACGGTCCATGTCGACGGAGCGGCGACCCGCGCCTGCATAACCGCGGTAAACGATGTCTCGGGCCGCTCGGTGACCACGATCGAGGGTTTAGACCCACAAGGCAATCACCCGGTTCAGAAGGCTTGGCGCGCCTTCAATGTGCCGCAATGCGGCTATTGCCAGGCCGGCCAGATCATGCAGGCCGCCGCGTTGCTCGCGACGAGCAAGAACCCGTCCGAGGACGACATAAGCAGCGCGATGAGCGGCAATATTTGCCGCTGCGGCTGTTATCAGCGCATCACCGCCGCCATCAAGGCGGCTGCAACAGGAGCGTGACATGAGCTCCCTCCATGCCACCATAGAGAATGTGAGCCGGCGCGGCTTTCTGCGGGGCGTGCTCGCGACCGGCGGCCTCGTCGTCGCCGCCGAACTTGTGCCGGTCCGCGGCGCGCTCGCCTACGCGACCGGCGCAGCGAAGATGCCGGGCGGGGTGGTCAGCGACCCGCATGTCTTTGTCTCGATCGATCCGAGCGGCCTCGTGACGATCGTCGCGCACCGCGCCGAGATGGGCACCGGCTCGCGCACCAGCCTGCCGATGGCTGTCGCCGACGAGCTCGATGCCGACTGGTCGCGCGTAAAGGTCGTGCAATCGCCTGGCGACGAG
>JAFASL010000197.1 GCA_019244535.1 Alphaproteobacteria bacterium | reverse complement strand
GGAGCGCAGATCATGAGGGCGGCGGTGGCGCTGGTACTGCGGCAACGGAATCGACTTGAACGATAAATGTCGCGTTGCCGCTAAACCTGGAAGCGATGCCGAGCGCATGAACTCGCACCGAGTAATACCCGGCGATAACTGGTCCGGCCCATGCAGTCACCAGGTCGTTCCCAGATATTGCGAAGATGCCGGCTGACGCTTTCGTCAAGGAAAAAGTGCAGTTCATTAGATTGCCCGATGCATCCTGCGCGCTTAGCACACCTACTACCGTTCCTGCGGGGGCAGTGTTACTCACATTCAAGTTGGTAATGCTGATCGTCATTAGCTTTTCCGCGTGTTCTACAAAAAACGGGGGAGTCCGGCGCTCCGTCTTCCTAATGCCTTGGAGCTGATGATAATACCAAAATGCAATTATTGTCAATTAAGCAATATCGCTACATGCAGAATTGACGTTTTTCTGACAAACCCCGTTGAGCTCCGTCGCTCTGCGGGTGGTTTCAGTGCTTCAGGTTTGCGGTTCTTGAGGCGGTCAGAGGAACACTAGCCAACCGTTTCACCCGGCGGTGCCTGGCGAACTGCCTCATCCTGCGTATCGGGTTTCAAAACTCCGCGGTGGATCTGGTCTCGCTCGATCGACTCGAACAGGGCGCGGAAATTGCCCTCGCCAAACCCGTCGTTCCCCTTGCGCTGGATGATCTCGAAGAAGATCGGCCCGATTACCGTTTTCGTGAAGATCTGCAGCAGCAGGCCTTGACCGGTGCCGGGTGCACCATCGATCAGGATCCGGTCGCGCTGCAACCGCTCGAGATCCTCGCCGTGGCCCGCAACGCGGCGATCGACCGCTTCGTAATAGGTGTCCGGGACCGGCATGAACGAGATCCCCCGCGATTGCAGCGCCTCTACGGTGGGATAAATGTCGGCGGTGGCGAGCGCGATGTGTTGGATGCCTTCGCCGTGATAAGCCTCCAGATATTCGGCTATCTGCGACTTCTCGTCGGCGCTTTCGTTGATCGGGATCCGGATCCGCCCGCAGGGGCTCGTCATCGCCTTTGACTTCAGCCCCGTCAGCTTACCTTCGATGTCGAAATAGCGGATCTCGCGGAAATTGAACAGCCGCTCGTAGAATTCGGCCCAAAGCTGCATCCGCCCCCGATGCACATTATGCGTCAGATGGTCGATCGCAGTGAGCCCGACCTCAGCCGGTGCCCTGTCAACGGTCAACGGCAGAAAATCAACGTCGTAAATTGTGTGCTCGCCATAGCGGTCCACAAGATAGATGAGGCTACCGCCGATGCCCTCGATCGCCGGAATGTTGAGCTCCATCGGGCCGAGCTTGCCGTGCACCGGCTTGGCGCCGAGCGCGATCGCCCGCTCGTAGGCCTTTCCCGCATCGGCGACGCGGAACGCGATCGCGCACACCGATGGGCCGTGCAAACGTGCAAAGGCCTGTGCAAAGCTCTCGGGCTCGGCGTTGAGGATGAAATTGACGTCGCCTTGCTTGTAGAGCGTGACATTCTTCGAGCGGTGGCGCGCCGCCGCGGCGAACCCCATCCGCTCGAAAAGCGCAGCCAAGGCCGCGGGTTCGGGGCCGGTATACTCCACGAATTCGAACCCGTCCGTGCCCATCGGGTTGTCCCATAGGTCGCGCCTCGGCGTACTCATCGGCGTCTCCATCGCGTCGCAATCAGCATGTGGTCGCCCCCGCATTCATCGCCAAGGCGCACCGGGACGCGGCCGCTTCGTCCGTGTTTGCCTACGGGAGTGGCGACAGAAGGAACCGGCGGTTGGACCTGACAGGCTTTCTCATCGGGCGAAGGCTGGCAAACCGCGAAGGCCAAGGGCGCAAGATCACGGCGATCGAGGGCGTTCCGGCAATGGGGTTGGACGGGCTCGGCTCCTCCGCCTACGGTCCCGAAGCGGCGCTGTCGATCATTATACCTGCGGGCGCGCTAGGGCTGCAGGTGATCACTCCGATCATGGCGGCGATCCTGGTGCTCTTGGCGCTGCTGTGCTTCTCGTACTGGCAGACGATCGAGT
>JAFASL010000856.1 GCA_019244535.1 Alphaproteobacteria bacterium | reverse complement strand
GCAGATTCCCTTGGAGTCGGGATGACCGCGGACCGGCTCGCGATCACCCGCCAAATGTACGATTTCACTGGCAACGTCTTCCAATACAGGAAGCTATGGGTCGTCCGAAAATCCGATATCTATAACGCCGCTCTTCACAATTGCTCTGCTTTCAACCCGACGCCTTCCTTCATCGTGTCGGGACTGAAGATGCCCGGAGGCGCCACCAACGTCGGTGCTGGGGCGAGCATGGATCAGAGCTGGAGCTATGGTCGCCGGATACCCAGCGGCTTACGCTTTCACCTGGGATTACGGCGACGAGCGTTCCCACCGCTCTGCATGCCCAACCTCCCGCGGCACCGCAAAAAAGGTACGACGACGCAAATTGGCACCGGAGACGCGGGCCTCGGCGTGGACCGTGCACGATGTAATACTGACCTTTTGTGGTGCCAGAACGATAGCGACGAAGCTGCTCACTCCCTTACTCCCGGTTCGTAAGACTTACCTGGAGGATAGGTCGGATATTTCGGCAGCTTGGGGTCCATGTAATCCCAGGGCTGGGCGCTTTGGACGAAGATGTCCGCCTCCGGCCTGAACCAGCTTGGATCGTCGAAGCTGGCGACCCGTATGCCGACGAGATCGGGCCGGGTCGAGACCTGAACATAAAGCGGGCTACCGCAATCCGGACAGAACACGCGCGTAATGTCGTTGCCGCTGTCGGCCTTTGCGATGTAGCGCTTTGGCGTGCCTTTGGTGATCCGGAACTCCACCATCGGCACCCGAACCGCAGCGACATAGGCGCTCCCGCTTTGCCGTTGACAGTCGCGGCAATGGCACTGCAGAGCAAACACCGGTTCCCCCGCGCTTTCATAGCGGATGGCACCACAAAGGCAGCCGCCGGTCCTAACGGTAGCCACTGGTCAACCTCCTGAGAATATGGCGAACGCCGACTGGACATTCTGGTCAGGCAGGATTTGCGCTAGGAGCTCGGCGAACCGAAGCACCGCGGTTAGCGCTCGGGGCATCACCCCGGTTGGAGCACATGGATGGTGCGGCTGGCGATCATGTCGCGGGTCTTGGCGGCGTAGGCGGCCATGTGCGGGGAGGCGGCGTGCGCCTTCAGCGCCTCCGGGCTCTCCCACTTCTCGATCACGACAAAGGTGTCGGGGCCGAATTTGGCCTGAAAGCTGCCAATGCCCTCGGCGTCGATGGCGGGGCCGTATTCGATGCAGCCCCGCTCGGCGCGGACCGCCGGCATGTTGGCGTGGAATTCCTTGAGGATCGCCTCGCGTATGCCGGATTTGGCGGTGATGATGGCGACGACGTGTATCATCTCTTTCCCTCAGGCAATGCGTTCGAAGACGCTGTGGTGGCGACTCGCCAGGAGCGGGCGGATTTTGGTCGCCCAGTCGCCGTAGGCGCCGGCCTCTTCCCAGGCGCTGCTCTTCAGCACCTCAGGCGAGTCGAGCTCGTAGACCGTCAGATATTGCTGCATGCCCGGGACCGTCGAATGGTCGAGCCGGTAGCGGGCCGCCGAGCGCACGCCCGGCACCTTCGACAGCATCGGGAAATGCTCGGTGTCGTAGACGCGGTTGAATTCGGCCTCGTGCTCGGCCGGAATGTCGAGCTGGACGACAAAGATGTGCGGCATGATCAGGCGATCCGCCGGAAGATGCTGTGCTGGCGGTTTGTCGTATGCGGCCGGATTTTGGGCTTCCATTCACCGAGATCGGAGGCTTCCGTCCAGGCCGAGCTGTTGATGACTTCGGCGGAGTCGGTCTCGTAGATCGCCAGATAGCGCGGCATGCTCGGCACCGTCGAGTGTTCGAGCCGGTAGCGCGTGCAGGATCTGACGCCCGGGACTTTGAGGATCGTCGGAACGTGGTCCTCGTCGTAGATGCGGTTGAATTCGGCTTCGAGATGCTGCGGGATATCCATCTGCACGACATAGACATAAGACATGGTGGCGCTTCCCTCCGCTGTGAATTTGCGACGTTTGAGAGATTAGGCGATAGCGACGCGATTGGGCCAGGGCTGGCTGCAGCCGAGCAGGCTCATATCTCAATTTGCCCCCCGAGTTCGACAACGCGGTTCGGGGGAATGCGAAAGAACTCGGTCGCATCCAGTGTGTTGTTGGACATCAGAATGAAGAGCGCGTCACGCCAGCGCCACCAGCCGCGATGCTGCTTACGCGGCCGCGGCCGCAGTTTCTCACGCCCGATGATGAAGGAGGTCTCCATCAGGTTGAATCGCAACCCGCCGACCCGGCATTGCGCGAGGGCCCGCAGGACGTTCGGCTCGTCCGTGAAGCCGTAGCGGAGGCGGATCGTATAGAAGCCCTTGCCGAGCTCGGCGATTTCCAGACGCTGTTCGTCGGGTATATGCGGAACGTCTTCGGTCTCGACCTGCATCATCACTACCCGCTCATGCAGCACCTTGTAGTGCTTCAGCGCGTGCAGCAATGCGACCGGGACATGCCTCAGATCGCGCGTCATAAAAATGGATGTGCCTGGAATCCGGGCCGGCTTCTCGGCGGTGAGGCCGTCCACGAACTGGCCAAGCGGCAGTGCGTCGCGGGCGCGCAGCTCCGCGAGTACCCGACGGCCGGCCCACCAGCTCGCCATTATCGTGAAGACTACTACGGCGACGACGACCGGGAACCAGCCGCCCTCGGCGATCTTCAAAAGATTGGCGCTGAAAAAGGTGAGGTCGACGATGCCAAAGGCGGCGAATATCGGGACGGCGACGGCGAGGCTCCAGCCCCGGCTGCGCATATAGAGAAAGGCTAGACCCGTGGTGATCGCCATCATGCCGCTGACGGCAATGCCATAGGCGGCACCGAGATTGTCGGACGATCGGAACCCCACCACCAGGACAACCACGACGACGAGCAGCGCGGTGTTGATGCGCGGCACGTAAACTTGCCCGATCTCCTGCTGGGAGGTGTGGCGTATCTCGAGTCGCGGCAGATAGCCCAGCTGGACGGCCTGACGGGTGATCGAGAAAGCGCCCGAAATCACCGCCTGCGAGGCGATGATCGTCGCGACTGTGGCCAATCCCACCAGCGGGTATAGTCCCCACTCGGGTGCAAGGCGGTAGAAGGGATGTTCGAGGGCGCCGGGATTGCCCAGCAATACCGCGCCTTGTCCGAAATAATTGAGCAAAAGGGCCGGAAAAACGAGCCAGACCCAGGCGGTTCGTAGCGCCTTCCGGCCAAAATGCCCCATATCCGCGTAAAGCGTCTCGGCGCCGGTGACGGCGAGGAAAACCGCTCCCAGCATGGAAAAACCGCGCCACGGCGCGTCGAACAGCAGCGCGAAACCGTGGAGCGGATTAAGCGCCCAGAGAATGCGGGGGTGTTGGATGATCCCCCACACCCCGAGCGCCGAGAGTACGCCGAACCAGACCAGCATGACCGGCCCGAAGAGGCCCCCGACTGCTGCCGTTCCACGGTGCTGCATCAGGAAGAGGCCGGTCAGCAGAACAACCGAGATCGGCACAACGTAGGAATCGAAAAGCGGCGTCGCCACCTTCAGTCCTTCGACGGCGCTGAGCACCGATATCGCCGGCGTGATGACACCGTCCCCGTAAAACAGCGCGGCGCCGACCAGACCCGCCGCCATGATCCACAAAAATCGCTTGCGTTTTCGGCTGGTCCTGCGCAGCACCAAGGCGGTCAGCGCCAACAACCCGCCCTCGCCGCGGTTGTCCGCCCGCATGATGACGATGACGTATTTCACCATGACGATCAGGACCAGCGCCCAGACAATCAGCGACAGAGTGCCCAGGATCGCGTGCTCGCTCAGATCGGCGAAATCGATCAGCGATTGCCGGACGGCGTAGAGCGGGGACGTTCCGATATCGCCGAATACGACGCCCAGCGCGGCGAGGGTCAGGTTCGAGCTCGCGCTTAATTGAAATCGGCTCCGTTGTGCGGGCGTGTCTAGCTGCAAAGGCTGAATCCGGTCCGCCGGCACAGCGCGAAATACTCCGCGCCACCATTCCACTTTCGCCATATACAGATCCGATGTGGATCGGCGCCGTTCGATACCAACAACCGATAAAGATTTTGGTTCGCCGCGTAAAGACCGGTAGGGGCGCTGCGGCGCCGCTGTCACGCGCTCAGGCGCGCTGCTCCGGCGGGAGCTGCAGGCGGTAGCCGACCCCGAGCTCGGTCAGGATGTGGGTCGGGCGGGTCGGGTCGGGCTCGAGCTTCTGCCGCAATCCGCGGATAAAGACCCGAAGATATTGCACCTCTTCGGCCTGCGCCGGGCCCCATACCTCGCGCAGCAGATGGCGGTGGGTCAGCACCTTGCCGGCATGCGTGACCAGGTGACGCAGCAGGTCGAACTCCTTCGGAGAGAGCTTTACCTCTTGACCTTCGCGCGTGACATGGCGGCGCACCAGGTCGACCGTCAGGTCGCCCGAGACAAATGCCGGCAACTCGCCTTGTGCCTGAAAGGCATGGCGCAGGGCGGCGCGCAGGCGTGCCATCAGCTCCGCCATGCCGAAGGGCTTGCTGATGTAGTCATCGGCGCCGAGGTCGAGGGCTTCGACCTTTGAGCGCTCGTCGTGCCGGGCGGACAGCACGACGATCGGCACGGTGGAGGTCTTGCGGATCTCGGCAATCAGCTCGAGCCCGCTTCTGTCCGGTAGCCCGAGATCGAGGACCACCAGATCCGGTTTTTCTGCCGCCAGAAGCCGCATCGCATTCGCCGCGTCGTCGGCTTCGACGACGCGATAATCGGAAGCGGCAAGACTGGTGCGCAGAAACCGCCGGATCGGCGGCTCGTCGTCGACAACGAGGACGGCATTGCCTTTAGCCATGGGCCATCGCCGGCTGGCGAGCCGCATCGATCTCCGGCACGACGGGCATGCGGATCGTCAACACTGCGCCCGAACGGTCGCGGCGATTGCGGGCAACGATCCAGCCGCCGAGCGCTTCAACAAAACCGCGGCATATCGCGAGACCGAGACCGGTGCCCGCACGTCGCCGATCCTGCGCCTGGACCCGGTAAAACTTATTGAAGATCCGCTCGAAATCCGCGGGCGGTATCCCCGGACCTTCATCGACAACCTCGATCTCCACGAGCTCCCCGTCGCGTTTCGCCCGCAGGTCGATCCGGCTGCCGGCAGGGGAATATTTCGCGGCGTTGTCGAAAAGATTGAACAAGACCTGTTCGAACAGCACCGCATCGAGCCGGAGCATCGGCAGTCCCGGTTCGATCTCAACCTCGACCCGATGCCCCGCCAAGACGTTTCCGGCGCGCTGCAGCGCCGATCCAATGATCTCAGCGACGTCGATGAATTCGATCTTCAATTCGATTGCGCCCGATTCGAGCCGCGTCATATCGAGAAGATTGGCAACAAAGCGGTTCAAGCGTTCGGCCTCGTCCTGCAAAGTTGCCAGCAATTCCTCGCGCTCAGTCGCACCGTATTTCTCCGGGAAGCTGCGCAGGCTTGACACGGTGCCGAGGATTGAGGCTAGCGGTGTTCTCAGGTCGTGCGAGATCGATGTCAGCAGCGCCGCCCGCAACCGCTCCGTCTCGGCCAGCACCCGCGCTTCGTCGAGGCCCTTGGCGAGCGAGATGCGTTCGATCGCGACCGCGGCCTGATCGCACAGCGCATCGAGCAGCCTGCGCTCGTCAGGTGTCAGCAGCGGCCCGGGCACATCGCGGTCAATGCCGATGACACCAACCGAGCCGCTGCCGGTGCGCAACGGCAGGAACAGGCGCTTGCCGCCCGGCAACGTGTCGGCGCCCCGCCCGGCAGCCCGGTTATGCTCCCAGGTCCAACGCGCCGCCGCCATATCCGCATCGTCGAGATGGTCCTCTGGCGGATAGCCGGAGACGACGTCGAGCCCCTCGCCGTCCTTGGCCGGCAGCAGGAGCACCGTGCGGACGTTCAGCATCGATGAAATCTGAAAGGCAGTAGCCCACAGGAGGTCGTCGACTGCACCGATACCGGCGACCTTGCGGCTGAAAGCGTAGAGCTCGGCGGTGGTCTTGGCTCTCGATCGCGCCGTCACGATCTGGCTGCGCGCCCGCGCCGTCACATTGCTTACGATAACCGCCACGACGAGAAAGAAGAACAACGCAAGGACATTTTCCGGATCCGCGATCGTAAAAGTATAGATCGGAGGAAGAAAAAAGAAATTGTAGGCGAGCATGCTCACAACAGCCGTAAACATTGATGGCCACAAGCCCCATGCGATTGCCGAGGCAAGCACGGCTGTCAGAAACACGAGCGAGATGCTTTGAACGGCGATGACTTGTTTGATGAGGAGGCCGATACCCAGCGCGACGCCGGTGAAGCCGATACTGCCGAGATAAGCCTCCATTCGGAAGGGCTCGACCGTGGGGCGGGTCTGGACCGATTTGGGCGGGGGCGCTTCGCTGTCATCGGCCGAAATGACGTGAACACTGATTTGGCCGGTCTTGCGCACAAGCTCGTGTACGACCGAGCCATGCACCATTTCGAACCATCGGGACCGGTCGGATTTGCCGATGACAATCTGCGTGATGTTGTTTGAGGTAGAATAGGCCACGACTTCTTCGGCAATATTGCGGCCGGGGATCGTGATCGTCGAAGCGCCGAGGCGTTCGGCGAGCCTCAGAAAATCAGCGATACGATCGCGCTCGGCGTTGCCCAGCCGTTGCGTGCGTGCCGTCTCGACATAGATCGCCGTCCATGGCGCGCGCACATGGTCCGCCACGCGCCGGGCGTAGCGGATCAGCCCGGCGGTAGCGGGAGCTTCGCTGACGCAGACGAGTACGCGCTCACCGGCCGGCCAGGGACCGGAAATCGCGTGCTCCCGCATGTGGGAGAGCAACTGTTCGTCGACCCGCTGAGCGGTGCGGCGCAGTGCCAGCTCGCGCAGCGCCGTCAGATTACCGGTCGAGAAATAGTGGCGTATCGCGCGCTCGGCCTGCTGCGGCACATAGACCTTGCCTTCGCGCAGGCGCTTGGTGAGGTCCTCGGGCGAGAGGTCGACGACCTCGATGTCATCCGCCTGGTCGAGGATGCTGTCCGGCACGGTCTCGCGCACCCGGATCCGGGTGATCCGGGCGATCACGTCGTTGAGGCTCTCGACGTGCTGGATGTTGAGCGTCGTGAACACGTCGATGCCCGCGGCGATCAGCTCTTCGACATCGAGATAACGTTTGGGATGCCGGCTGCCGGGCGCGTTAGTGTGCGCAAGCTCGTCGACGAGAACGAGCTGTGGCCGCCGTTTGAGAATCGCGTCCAGATCCATCTCGGCCAGGAGATGGCCCTTGTAATCGTCCTGCTGCCGCGCGACCACCTCGAGACCATCGAGGAGAGCCTCGGTTTCGCGCCTCCCATGAGTTTCGACAATGCCGACGACAACGTCCACCCCGTCGCGCCGCCTTGCTTGGGCCGACAGCAACATCTCGTAGGTCTTGCCCACGCCCGGCGCGGCCCCGAGGAAAATTTTCAGCCGGCCGCGGCCCTCTTGTTTCGCTGCGGCGAGCAATGCCTCGGGCGATGGTCTTCCCTCGCGCTCCGCCATCTCGTGAGTCTAGCGCATTTCTCGTTCATCATTGCCGCAAAAGCGCCGGTGTGACAGCAAAGACCGCTCCTAGCGCAGTTGATCGAGCGCAAGGTTGAGTTTTAGAACATTGACCCGCTTCTCGCCGAGAATTCCAAGAAACCGGTCCTGGGTCATTTCGGCGACGAGGGTTCGCACTTTCTCCTGCGGCAGATTGCGCGCCTTGGCGACACGGGGAACCTGGAAGTCCGCCGCCGCCGGCGTGATGTCAGGATCCAGCCCGCTTGCCGAGGTGGTCACGAGATCGACAGGAATCGGCGCCGACGGATTTTCCGCCTTGAGCTTTTCGGCATCGTCTTTAACGCGGTCGGCCAATGCCTGGCTGGTCGGCCCCAGATTCGATCCGCCGGAATTTGCGGCGTTGTAGGGGGCGGGCACTGTTTTTGTCGCGTCGTTCGGGTCGGTGTCCGTGGTTGCCGACGGGCGGCCCTGGAAATACTTATCGTCGGTGAAGTTCTGGCCGATCAGGCTGGATCCGATCACCGAGCCGTCTTCCCTTTTGAGCAGGCTGCCATTGGCCTGATCGGGAAAGATCAGCTGCGCAAGGCCGGTCATGCCGAGCGGATAGATGAGACCGGTGATGACCGTCATGACGATGATCATCACAATCGCAGGGCGGATTTGTCGCAACATTGGATCCAGTCCTCAGGCAAGGCCGATGGCGGTGATCGCGAGATCAATCAACTTGATGCCGATGAACGGCACGATGATCCCGCCGAGGCCGTAGATTAGCAGGTTCCGGCGCAGTATCGCCGCAGCACCCGCCGGACGGTAGGTGACACCCCGCAGGCTCAACGGGATCAGCGCGATGATGATCAGCGCGTTGAAGATGATCGCCGACAGGATCGCGCTTTCCGGCGTTTGCAGATGCATGAGGTTGAGCACGCCGAGCTCGGGATAGAACGCGACAAACATTGCCGGGATGATCGCGAAATATTTCGCAACGTCATTGGCGATCGAGAATGTAGTCAGCGCACCGCGGGTCATCAGCAGCTGCTTGCCGATCGCGACTATTTCGATGAGCTTGGTCGGATCGCTGTCGAGGTCGACCATATTGCCGGCTTCGCGCGCCGCCATCGTGCCTGTGTTCATCGCGACGCCGACATCGGCCTGGGCCAGCGCCGGCGCGTCGTTCGTCCCGTCGCCGCACATCGCGACGAGCTTGCCTTTGGCCTGTTCCTCGCGGATCAGCTGCAGCTTGTTCTCCGGGGTGGCTTGGGCGAGGAAGTCGTCGACGCCGGACTCTGCGGCGATTGCCGCCGCCGTCAGCGGGTTGTCACCGGTGATCATCACCGTGCGGATGCCCATCTGCCGCAATTCCGCGAAACGATCGCGGATGCCGCCTTTGACGATATCCTTGAGATGGATGATGCCCAGCAACCGGTCATCCTTGGCGACGGCAAGGGGTGTGCCGCCTTCTCTGGCGATCCGCTCGGCAATCGTCGTCGCCTGCCGGACTGCGTCGGAAACCGGCGCGGCCCGCAAGGCCGCCTGCGCGCCCCCGACCGCGGTGCGCCACAGCGGCCCGGTGCTGCCCCCTTCGGCAAAGGCGACGATCGCGTCGACCGCGCCCTTGCGGATCGACACCCCCTCGTAATCGACCCCGCTCATCCGGGTCTGCGCCGAAAACGGGACGAATTTCGCATTGAGCGGCGCCATGTCGCGCCCGCGCAGGCCGTATTTCTCCTTGGCCAGCACGACTATCGAGCGGCCTTCGGGTGTCTCGTCGGAAAGCGAAGCAAGCTGCGCCGCATCCGCGAGTTCCGCCTCCTCGATCCCGGGGAGCGGGATAAATTCGGTCGCCTGGCGATTGCCGAGGGTGATCGTCCCGGTCTTGTCGAGCAGCAGGGTATCGACGTCGCCAGCCGCCTCGACCGCGCGGCCGGACATCGCGAGGACATTGAAGCGCACCAGCCGGTCCATGCCGGCGATGCCGATTGCCGACAACAGCGCGCCGATCGTGGTCGGGATCAGCGTGACAAACAGTGCGATGAGGACGACAACCGATACCGCGCCCTTGGCATAGGACGCGAAGCTCGGGATCGTGACCGTCGCAAAGACGAAAATCATCGTCATGCCGGCGAGCAGGATGTTGAGCGCGATCTCGTTCGGGGTCTTCTGCCGGACCGCCCCTTCGACAAGCGCGATCATGCGATCGAGAAAGGTCGAGCCCTGCGCCGCGGTGATCCGCACCCGCAGCCAATCCGATGTGACGCGGGTTCCTCCGGTAACTGCGGAGCGGTCGCCGCCGCTCTCGCGGATGACCGGCGCCGATTCACCGGTGATCGCCGACTCATCGACCGAGGCGACACCTTCGATGACCTCCCCGTCGCTCGGGATCAGGTCGCCCGTTTCGACCAGCACCAGATCGCCCGGCTTGAGCGCGGTTGCATCGACCAGCTCGAAATCGCGCGAATTGGCGGCCTGGAGCCGTTTCGCCTTGGTTTCGGTTCGCGTCCGGCGGAGCGCGTCGGCCTGCGCCTTGCCGCGCCCTTCCGCGACCGCTTCGGCAAAATTGGCGAAAAGCACGGTGAACCACAGCCACAGCGTGATCTGCCCGGAGAACAGCGCATTGGTGCCGACTACCGTGCCGCCGCCGACAATCAGATCGCGCACGAAGAAAATCGTCGTCAGCACCGAGACGATCTCGACGCAGAACATCACCGGGTTCTTGACCAGAGTGCGAGGGTTGAGCTTGCGGAACGAGGCCCAGATCGCCGGCCCGATCAGCGAGCGGTCAAAGATCGAGAGGGGCCGGAGCTGGCGTTTGTAAAGCCCGGTATCCGGCGAGCCGATCATGATGGGAGAGATGTCGGTCATGCTGAATTACCCTCGGGAATTCCGTTTCTCACGGGCCCGGATAGAGCTTGCCCTGGTTCATCGCCACCTGCTCGACGGCCGGCCCGAGCGAGATTGCCGGGAAATAGGTGAGCCCGCCGATGATCAGAACGACGCCGACGAGGAGGCCGACAAAGAGCGGCCGATTGGTCGGGAACGTACCGGCCGAAGGAGCGAGGAGCTTCTTCTGGGCCAGGGATCCCGCTACCGCCAATAGCGGGATCACGAAGATAAACCGGCCCATCAGCATCGCGCCGCCCAACGTCGTGTTGTAGAACAGCGTATTCGCCGAGAGACCCGCAAACGCGCTGCCGTTGTTGCCGGTAGTGGAGGAGTAGCCGTAGAGGATTTCCGAAAAGCCGTGCGGGCCGGTATTGGCGATCCCAGCGAGCCCGGCCGGCACCACGGTGGCCAACGCTGTCCACCCCAATATCGACAGCGGCAGGCTCAACAGTGCGAGGATGGTCATCTTGACCTCCTTCGATTCGAGCTTTTTGCCGAGGTATTCGGGTGTGCGCCCGACCATCAGCCCGGCGACGAACATAGCGACGATCGCGAAGGCAAGCATGCCGTACAGGCCCGAGCCGACGCCGCCAAAGATGACCTCGCCAAGCTGGATGTTCACGAGCGGCACCATGCCGCCGACCGGCAGGAAGCTGTCGTGCATCGAGTTGACCGCGCCGCATGACGTGTCTGTCGTGACCGTCGCATAGAGCGCCGAGAGCGCGGGGCCGAACCGCACCTCCTTGCCTTCCATGTTCCCGCCTGCTTGCAATTCGCTCGGTGCGCTATCCACGTCGTAGGCGGCCATGGCAGGGTTGCCGTGCGACTCGGACCAGTAGGCAGTCGTGACGCCGGCGAGAAACAATATCCCCATCGCCGCAAAGATCGCCCAGCCCTGCCGCTCGTCGTGCACCATGCGGCCCAACACGTTTGTCAAAGCAGCGCCGATCGAGAAGATCGAGAGCAGCTGGACGAGGTTGGTGAGCGCATTCGGGTTCTCATACGGATGCGCGGAGTTGGCGTTGAGGAACCCGCCGCCATTGGTGCCAAGGATCTTGATCGCTTCCTGCGAGGCGATGGGGCCCTGCGCAATCGTCTGCTTGGCGCCCTCCAATGTCGTAGCGTCGACATACGGGCCGATATTCTGCGGCATCCCCTGCCAGACATAGAACAATGCGATGACAACCGATAACGGCAGCAGGACATATAGCGTCGTGCGGGTCAGATCGACCCAGAAATTGCCGATGCCCTTCGCCTCACGGCGCGCAAAGCCGCGGATCAGCGCCAGCGCCAGGGCGACGCCGGTCGCCGCCGAAACGAAATTGTGCACCGTCAGCCCGGTCATCTGCACAAGGTAGCCCATCGTGGTTTCCGGCACGTAGGACTGCCAGTTCGTGTTGGTCACGAAGCTGACCGAGGTGTTGAAAGCCAAGCTCTCCTCGACCCCGCTCTGGCCCTGCGGATTGAACGGCAAATACGATTGCAGCCGCTGCAGCGCGTACAACGTCAGAAACCCGATAATGCTGAACAGCAGCATCGCGACGGCATAGGTCAACCAATGCTGCTCTTCCTTCTCGTCGACGCCGCAGCACCAATACACTGCCCGCTCCACTGGCCGAAGGATCGGGCTGAGGAAAGTCCGCTCGCCATTGAAGACGCGCGTCATATAGCCGCCGAACGGCCGGGCGATGAGGATCACGATCGCGCCGAAGAGCGCAATCTGGACCCATCCGTGGATGGTCATCGGAAGCTCCTAAAACCGCTCGGGATTGATCAGCGCGTAGACGAGGTACACCATGATCACAATGGTGACGATCGAGCCGAGCACGTAATCGAGCAGCATGGCTGTCTCACATTCTTTCACAGGCGAGCAAATAAAGGATCGAAGCGACGAAGAAGCCGACGCCGATCGCGATCATCCCGATATCAAGCATTTTGATTATCCCGGCAGATGCTTACCAGACCTGGAGCCTTCGTGATACGCTCAGCTGTGATTAATCGGTCGAGGCCGTCATTGATCCAGATCAAACCGCACCGGTTTGCCCGAAACCATATCAGGTGACACTCGCACGTTATCGCAGCTCGGCCGCCCCGACCCGTTTCCGCCGCATCAAATGCACTTTCCAATATTAGGATTCGAGAGGCATCCCAGTTTTGCGTTATAAAGGCCTCATAAAGATCGGCCGATCACCGCCTCTTCCGTCTTCTTTGCAGCGGACGCCGGTATCGCGGGCCGCGGCGGAACCTCGGTGCCGATTTCTCCTTCTCGCTAACCGAGGGTAAATGCGGCGAGCCGTCACTCGGAAGCAGTCGAACGCAGCTGTTGTCCCCTGCCGCTTCAAAAAGCGCGAAGCGCAATGCATCCTTCTGGGTGCGGAATATGCCGCCAATGAGCCCTTCCTTCTCCCTTGCCACCCAATACCCCCGCTCGTCCTGGAGAATTTCGAAATAGTATCGTGGTCGTATCGGCTGCGGTGCGAAGCTAGGCATGCTCAGTTTGCTAATTGTGATCCCGACGCTTTTTCAAGCGCGCGATAGATTGACCTTTTATCATTAGGTATCGAGAGGGGTTTCAACGGATCGACATCAATTCTTCATATAAGTAAACAGCTGCGTACCAGGATTCGGCCCTCCACTTCTCGGCGAATCATTATAGCCTCACCGCTCCTGCCCTTTGGAGCGAAAAACGGCTTCGTCGGACGTCCTCAGTTGCTCAGCCGCCAAAAAGTTCAGGCCTGGCAGAATAAAGCCTTTCTCCGCGTCCCTTCACCGGTAAGCGAAGATCGACGCTGCCTGACAGGCTAGAACAAGGAAGCCAGCTAAGTCTCTCGCTTTTGGTATCACGGCGGGACGGCGGACGTTAGAGTACGGCATGCCCGACATCGCTTTTGTGCTGATCGTCATCACCGTTTTGCTGGTCGTGGTCGGTCTGTGTCAGCCCCTCGCTGCCTATTTGAAGGTGCCGACGCCCGTCCTGCTCGGCGTCGTTGGATTGTTACTGGGGGGATTTCCCGCGCTAGTGGCGCATCTGGGCTGGCCCCACGAGACAGAGGCATTCAGCGATGTCTTCGTCAAGCTTCCGGTAAGCTCCGGCACCTTCATCTACATCTTTTTACCTTTGCTCGTGTTCGAGGCCGGTATTGCCACCGATGTCAGGCGGATGCTGCAGGATGCCGCGCCGATTCTGCTGCTGGCCGTCGTCGCGACATTGATTTCCACTGCGGTGGTCGGCTTGGCGCTTTGGCCGATTGCCGGAGCCTCATTAGCAGTCTGTCTGCTCCTCGGCGCCGTGGTGTCGACCACCGACCCCGCCGCAGTCATCGCCATCTTTCGCGACATCGGCGCACCGGCCCGCCTGACCCGCCTCGTCGAGGGCGAAGCTCTTCTCAACGATGCCGCCGCGATCGCGCTGTTCGCCGTCCTGCTCGGCATGATCGGAGCCGCCCGCGAGCTGCACATAGGCGCCGGGCTGAAAGAATTCTTTACCTCTTTTATTGGCGGCGGTCTGGTCGGAGCATTGGCCGGCCGGGCGCTGCTCGCGATTATTCCATCGGTTCGCGATGACCGGCTCGCTGAGGCCACGCTGACCGTGGCCCTCGCATATGGCGGGTTCGTCGCCGCCGAGCGCCTGCTGCATGTATCCGGCGTGGTCGCCGTGTTGGCGTCGGCTCTGACCGTCAGCGCTCTCGGCCGTTCTCGGATCGCACCCGACAACTGGTCTTTCGTGGCCAATCTCTGGGATCAGATCGCGTTCTGGGCGCGCTCCCTGATCTTTATTCTCGCATCGATCCTCGTTCCGAGGTTTCTCGGTGAATTCGACGCGCATGATGTACTGCTGTTGGCAGTCCTGATCGGCGCTGCATTTGCGGCTCGTGCGCTCGTGTTGTTCGTGCTGATGCCGCTGCTCGAACTGGTCAAACTGACCGAGCCGATCAGCTCCGCTTATAAATATGCGATCATCTGGGGCGGTTTGCGCGGGGCGCTAACTCTGGTGCTGGCGCTCGGCGTCACCGAAAACGCAGCCCTCGATGTGCGGTCGCAGCGCTTTGTGGCGGTACTGGCAACGGGCTTTGTGCTGTTCACGCTCTTCGTCAATGGGACGAGCTTGCGAACGGTGATCGCGATGCTCGGCTTGCATCGGCTCTCGCCGCGCAATCAGGTCCTTCGCGACCGGGTTCTCGCAATGGCCTATGCCGAAGTTGCCGACTCGATCCGCCGTATGGCGCAGTACCACGGTCTTGCTCACGGCTCGGTCGAACGCGCCATCGAACCATATCAAACCTGGATCGCTGCCGCCGATGCTCGAGATGAAGCCGAGCGGCTTTCGGAGCGGGAGCGGTTGGCCGTCGCTCTCGTTGCGCTGGGCGACCAGGAGCGCGTGCTCGTCCTCGAAGCCCGCGCCGGCCAGATCGCGTCGCAAGCGATAGTTCAGGTGCTGTTGCGCAACGCCGACGCGCTCGTCGAAGGCGCGCGCGCCGAAGGCCGGCTCGGATACCAGAGAGCCGCGGCAGCGATGCTCTCGTTTCCGTTGGCCTTTCGCGTCGCTTATTTTCTTTACCG
The DNA here is from genome assembly GCA_019244535.1 of Alphaproteobacteria bacterium. GTDB lineage: Bacteria > Pseudomonadota > Alphaproteobacteria > ATCC43930 > CGMCC-115725 > AP-15. The sequence continues at coordinate 2,834 of JAFASL010000856.1, read as the reverse complement.
GCATCTCGAGGTTCAGCGGTTTCTTGCCGACCGCTTAGCCGACCGCGTCGAATTGTTGCTCGTGACCCGACTGCTGGTGGACAGGCTCGTCAGCTTCAATGATGAGCGCCTGGCGACGTTGTTCGACGAGCGCTTGACCGGGCTCACGCGGGAAATCCTGAAGCAGCGCCGGGGAAAAGTCGGCGACGCCTTGGACGCGCTTCGCCGGCAGTACCCCGACTATCTGGCAGCGTTGGAAATCAGATTCTTGCGCCAGTCGGCGCTGCGGCAGGAGAAGGGCCGATATCAAGCCCTCTTCGAAGAGGGGCTGATACCACAGGAACTCTATGAGGATCTGCAACGCGGGATATTGGGCAATCGCGCGGAGCGGCGGCCGCGATTTGAAATCGGCTTAGACATCCATCGCCTGATCGAGCGGCTGGACATCCTCTCCGGCCTTGACGAGCGGCAGCTGGGGCGCGTGGCCAGACTGCTGCGGCCACGTTTCACCGTGCCCAACGAGCGAATTATCCGCCGCGGGGACCAGGGAGACGCTGTGTTCTTTATTGCCTCAGGCGCCGTCGAAGTGAGATTGCCGGCACGCCGTGTACGCCTCGGAACCGGCGAGTTCTTTGGGGAAATGGCGATATTGTCGGGAGGGCCGCGTCAGGCCGATGTGGTTTCGCTGACATACTGCCGGCTGCTGCTCTTGCGGAGAACCGATTTCGAGCGCTTTCTCGCGGCGAACCCCGACGTCAAAGGCGAGATCAACCGCATCGCCGAGGCGCGTCTCTCGCTCAACCAGGAAGATGCGGAGCGAACTGCCGAATCTGTTTCAGACTAACTTGAGGCTGACGACCTTCGACGCTTCCCGCTCTCTTGCACGAGGGTGACCGGGTCTGGCGGTGAAATGCCGTGGTCCCCTGAGCCAGGTCATCAGCCGGCTCCACGGCGGTGTTTCCCCCAGGTCATGTCTTTTGTCGACTGGGTGGGTTTCCCCAGTGCCGGAAGAGACCAGCGCTTTCGGCCATCCGCTCTCCTGATGTGCGACAATATACATTCCCTCAATGTATAGCTCGAGTGTGGCTGGGGCGGCGTTGCAAGCGTGACATGCATAATCGATGCTCGCCGACAGGCTGGGCAGACCGGACACGGGCGCTGGGGACGTCCCATACACGCTCCAGGTTCCCCCGAACTCGCGGCAGATCTTGATCCTCGCACTCATGTGTTCAGCTCTGCTTCAAAGCATGACGTCGTGAATAAGAACCAGGGCAAACCGGGAGCGTCAGAATGCCCATCGTGATGCCTGCCAGAAGAAAAAAGTTCCCGCTGCCTTAAGCGCACGGCGATGCCATGGATTTTGACGGCACACGGTGGCCGCCTTCCCGATCTCTTCAAGCGGTTGTAGGGCACCTGCCGATCGGCTTGGCGCCAAATCCATAATCGCCATTGCTGCTGTAGCTCCTCACCCGCCGGGGTCCAGCTATTAGAGAGCGATTATCCAATAAGTTTTCGAGCCGGAACCGGCCTCGCGTTCGTGAAAACCCCATAAAGCCCGCTTCTCCATTCGGCTTAGAGGCCTGACGGGGAAGTCGCCTTGACGCAGGCGCTGTCGCCAGCAGCCTCAAACAGCGCAAAGCGAAGAGCATCCTTACGAGTACGGAATACCCACCTACCAGCCCCTTCCTTGTCTGCGCGACCTATTGCCGCGAGAGTTCTCGCTCACCTCGAAGTCTTGCGCGATGAGCACGGGCGCCGGCGCAAACCGTCTCTGCATTGCACGATCGGGGCGCATGGATCGTGCGTTGATTTGGTGTCTGACAACCAATTCCGCTTACTCGCCCCAAACCTCCGCAAGGAGGCGTATCCAATTCTCGCCCATCACTTTGCGGATTTTGGCTTCCGGCCAGCCTGCTTGCTCCATTGTGGCGGTCAGATTGGGAAATTCACCGAGCGTGCGGATCCCTGCCGGGTTCACGACATCGCCGAGAGGGCCGGTCACCCGCCATCCGTATCCCTTGTCATGGGAGATATACTCGAAGAAGGCATCGTCCTGGTCTTGCGTAAAGTCGGTCCCTATTCCGACATTGTCCTCGCCAGCAATGCGGATCACATAGTCGATGGCCGCGACGTAATCTTCGACAGTCGAGGCGTTTCCTCTCGCAAGAAAGGGTGGGAACATGGTGACCCCGACAAACCCGCCGTGGTCGGCGATGAAACGGATTTCGTCGTCGGATTTATTGCGCGGATGAGATTTCAGAGCCGCCGGCAGGATATGCGTGTAGGCGACCGGCCGGTTTGATGCAAGAACCACGTCGCGCGAGGTCGCCGCACCGACATGGCTCAGATCGCAAAGCACACCGACGCGGTTCATCTCCGACACCATCTGGTGACCAAAGCCGCTGAGTCCGGTGTCGCGAGGCTCGTAGCAGCCGGCGCCTGACAGGTTCTGAGTATTGTAGGTGATCTGCATGACCCCGACGCCGAGTTCCTTGAACAGCGAGACGTAACCGATCTGATCCTCCAGCGCTGAGGTATTTTGAAAGCCGAGGATGATTCCGGTTTTTGCTTCGGCTTTTGCGCGTCTGATGTCGGCAGTAGTGCGGACCGGGGTGATCAAGTCGGCATTGTCGGCGAGCCAGCGTTTCCATTGCGCAATGTTGCGCATTGTGTCGGCAAAGCCCTCCCATATCGAGCACGTGCAATTTGCTGCAGTCAATCCGCCGTTGCGCATGTCGGCGAATACCGCGCGGCTCCATTTCGAGATGACAAGGCCGTCAATCACGGTGAGCGAATCGTGCAAGCGGGTCATACGGTTTCCCCGAGAAGTTTGCGCGGCGCGGCGTTGTCGCTGA
>JAFASL010000815.1 GCA_019244535.1 Alphaproteobacteria bacterium | reverse complement strand
GGATCGTGCCGGTCGCCTGGTCGATAGTATTATCGATCAGGGTCAGCTTGCCCTCGGCTAATTGCTTCTTCTCGCTGCTAGTATAGGCGTATACGACGAGAGGCGAGCCTTTGTGGTTCTCGCGCACATCCTCGAGCGTGTCTTGTGGCAGTGTAAAACTCACGAAAATCGGTTTTATCTCGGTTATAATCACTAGCGGGTTATTGTCGCTGGCGTGGACTAGGTTGCCCTTATCGACAAGCCGCGCTCCAGTTCGCCCGTCGATCGGCGATCTGATATCCGCATAGCTGAGGTTGAGCTTGGCAGTATTTATCTGCGCTTCATCGCCCTTGATCGAGGCCTGCAGCTGACCGACCATCGCCTTCTGCTGGTCATAGCTCTGTCGGGTCTGCCACCCGGAGCCGATCAGCTTTTCATATCGCTCAAGGTCGAGTTGCGCGCCGACCAGCTGCGCCTCGTCTTTTTGCTTTGACGCCTGCGCCTGCTCGAGCGCCGCCTGAAAGGGACGCGGATCGATTTGAAAGAGCGGCTCGCCCGCCTTTACGTCTTGGCCTTCCTTGAAATCGACCTGGACGATCTGCCCGTCGACACGGCTCTTGACGGCGACCATGTTGTAGGCTTGGACGGTGCCGATGCCGTGGAGAAATACCGGGACATCCTGTGCAGCGACGGTTCCCGCAGTGACGGGGATGGCCGCCGCGGATGTCTGCGCTGCTGCCGGCGGCACCTCGTTCCCGACGTTCAGCCTCCAGATCGCCACGCCGGCGATAAGCGCGAGGACCACAACCCCGCCGATCGCACGCCTTTTCATCGCGAACGCCTCCCAACCGAAGCATTATCGCAGCCAGATGAATTTATCATAGACAATCTATACGAGTCACCTGCGGCAACTATCCCTGGAGTTTTTGCCGCAGCAGCGCTCAACCGAAGAGCTCTATCGACGTTGAGGGACCTCAATCGGCGCGCAATTCGTGCGTCCCGCCATCAGACAGTCCTCGATCCGGGACCGCTCCCTGAGCTCTCTCACAAGTACGACCCCGGCGATGGCCAGCGCCAGGATGACGATCAATCCTATCAGCGCGACCGACCGGCGCTGGTCGGCCCCGTCATCGCGATCCTCGGAACGATGGTTCATCGGCTTCTCCTGATGAGCTTCGGGCCGCGATGCGCCGCGGTCAATAGTCCTGCGCGTCAGCAACACACCCAGTAACGCGGGCCGGGCGGACGCGAGAGCCGGTTGCGGCTTTGGCCCGCGTCAGGCTAATTGACGATCCTGGCATCATGAGGATTACGAGGATGGCTCAGCCTGGGCCGCTTGCCGGCATCACAATCGTCGATCTGTCCCGCATCCTGGCGGGCCCCTATTGCACCTTGCTCCTGGCCGAGCTCGGGGCGCGCGTGATCAAGGTCGAGCCACCCGGGCAGGGCGACGACGCACGCCATTACGGCCCGTTCAAGAATGGCAAATCGACCTATTTCGCCTCGGTTAACCGCGGCAAGCAATCGATCGCACTCGACCTCAAATCGGCTGCCGGACGCGACACCTTCGAGCGGCTGCTCGACAAAGCCGACGCGGTCGTCGAGAACTTCCGCCCGGGCACGATGGAAAAGCTGGGCTACGGGTGGGAGAGCCTCCACGCAAAGTATCCCCGACTGATATATGCCGCCGCATCGGGTTTTGGCCACAGCGGTCCCTACTCCCATTACCCGGCATACGACATGGTCGTTCAGGGTCTGGGCGGGATCATGAGCATCACCGGTCACCCCGGGATGCCGCCGACCCGGATCGGCACCTCGATCGGCGACCTCGCCGGCGGGCTCTACACCGCGGTCGCGCTCAACGCCGCGCTATTGCACCGCGAGCGCACCGGCGACGCGACAAAGGTCGATGTCGCGTTGTTCGATTGTCAGCTGGCGCTGCTCGAAAACGCCATCATGCGCTACACGGCGACCGGCGAGATCCCGGGGCCGATGGGCGCGCGCCATCCCTCGATCACACCCTTCGAGGCGTTCCACACAGCCGACGGGCACCTGATCATCGCGGCCGGCAACGATGGGCTCTTCGTCAAGCTGGCGCATGCCCTCGACCGCGCCGACCTCGCTGATAACCCGCTGTTCAAAACCAACGATCTGCGCAACCGGCACCAGGAGGCGCTGCGCACCGAAATCGAGGGCGTGCTCGGCACCGCCGGCACCGAGCACTGGATCGGCGCGCTGGAAGCGGCGGGGATCCCGTGCGGCGCGATCAACAACGTCGCGCAGGCGATCGCTCACCCGCAAGCGGCGGCGCGCAACATGGTCATCTCTGTCGACGACCCGGTCACTGGTCCGTTGAAGCTCGCCGGCAACCCGATGAAGCTCTCCGGGTTTCCGGATCCTTCGACGCGTCCCGCCGCTCCCGGTCTCGACGCCGACCGCGACGCGATCCTGCGCGAACTCGGCCTCTAGCTGGTGGCCGTCGCCTCCCGTTTCCTTCCCCGATGGCGGTGGAGAGTTAAAGTAGGCCTGCACCTAATCGGGCTAGTGTTGATTGTGTTCGGCGCGGGTTTCTACGTTTATCTGCGCTCGGCGCTGCCGCAGACCGATGGCCGCATTGTGCTCGCGGGCCCAAAAGCGGAGATTCGCGTCGAACGGGATGCCGACGGGGTGCCGCGGATCATTGCGCAGGACGACGAGGATCTGGCCTTTGGCCTCGGGTTCGTGCACGCCCAGGAGCGGCTGTTCCAGATGGAGCTGCAGCGGCGTTACGGCGCCGGGCGGCTTGCCGAGATCTTCGGGCCTAAGGCGGTCGTGTCCGACCGGCAGATGCGGGTGCTCGGCCTCTATCGCGCCGCAGAGACCGAGATCCCGTTCCTGTCGACCGAGATGGTTCATGCGCTCGATGCGTATTCCGCCGGCGTCAATGCATTTCTGAAATCGCGCCGGGGCGCATTGCCGCTCGAATTTCTGCTGCTCGGCTTCGCCCCCGAGGCGTGGCAGCCGGCCGACAGCCTCGTTTGGGGCAAGCTGATGGCGCTTCAGCTGGGCGGCAACTACCGCGGGGAGTTGTTGCGGGCGCGCATGGCGCGGACGATCCCGGCGGCAGACCTCGCCTTTCTCTATCCGAAATACCCGAAAGGCGCGCCGACGACGCTCGCGGATCTAGCGCCAATCTACCGCGGGCTAGCGCTCGACGAGCTTTACCAAGCGCTGCCCGCCGTGGTTGGCCCGAATTACGCGTCAAACAACTGGGTCGTTGACGGGAGACACAGCACCAGCGGCAAGCCGATCCTCGCGAACGATCCGCATCTGGCGTTTGGCGCGCCTGGTTTCTGGTACCTCGCGCGACTCGAAACGCCACAGCACAGGATCACTGGAGGCACCGCCGCCGGGATCCCGCTGGTCGTGATCGGCCACAACGAGCGGATCGCCTGGGGGTTCACGACGACGACTGCCGATGTCGAGGATCTCTTCGTGGAGCAATTGGATCCTGAGGATCCGTCGCGCTACTTGACGCCGCAAGGCAGCATGCCCTTCCAGTCACGGCGCGAAATCATCATCGTAAAGGGCGCGGCGCCGATCGAGCTGACAATCCGCGAGACCCGGCACGGTCCCGTCGTTTCCGACATTTTGCCGCCGGGCGTGGCTCAGCCGGGGTTTGCTCTGGCCCTGGCGGCGACCTTCACGGTCCCCAATGACCGCAGCGCCGAGGCGGTGTGGGAGATCAACCGGGCGGCCGACTGGCCGGGCTTCCTTTCGGCATTGCGTCACTTCGTCGGGCCCGTGCAGAACATCGTCTACGCCGATGTAGATGGCACGATAGGCTTTATTGCACCGGGGCTGGTGCCGATCCGGCGAAATGGGCATGGCTGGCTTCCAGCGCCGGGCTGGACCGGCGGTTACGATTGGACCGGGTTTATCCCGTTTGACGCGATGCCGCACGCACTCAACCCGCTCTCGGGTCATTTTGCCAGCGCCAACAACGAGATCGTGCCGGACAGCTATCCTTATTTTCTCAGCCGCGACTGGGATTTGCCAAACCGGGCAGAGCGGATCGAGGCGTTGCTCGCCGCCACTCCGCTGCAGACCCCCGACACGAGCGCCGGTATGCAAGCCGATACATTGTCGCTGATGGCTCAACGTCTGGTGCCCCTGATGACGGGGATGGTCGCGCAAACTCCCACGACGCGGGAGGCGGTCGAACGGCTCAAGGGCTGGGACTTCCGCATGGATATGGACAAATTGGAGCCGTTGCTGTTCACCGCTTGGCTGCGCGAGTTCAGCCATTTGATCCTGTTCGGCCGGTTCGGCGACGCTGTGTCTGATTACTGGGATTTGCGGCCCGGGGTGATGGAGGCGGTGTTGGCCGAGCGGCCGGATTGGTGCGACGACCCGAAGCGGCCCGGCGAGGAGAGCTGCGCGTCGCGGCTCACGGAAGCTCTCGATACCGCGCTCGCGAGGCTGCGGCGCGACTACGGCGCCGACATGGCGCAATGGCGCTGGGGGCGGGCGCATGTCGCCGTCTTTGACAACCCGGTGTTCAGCCGCATCCCGGTGCTGCGGGACTGGTTCCGGATCGCGATCCCGACACCGGGCGCCTACGATACGCTCAACCGCGGCCCGAGCACGATCCGCGACGACGCGAGCCCGTTCGAGCAGCGCTACGGCGCCGGACTGCGCATCATCACCGATCTGACCTCACCGGAAGATTCAAGAATGATTGTCACACCCGGCCAGTCCGGCCACCCGCTTTCCCCTCATTCCGGCGATCTGCTGCAGCGTTGGCGCGATTTCCACTGGCTGGTGCCGGGCCGGTCAAGCGCCGTCTCCACCCTCATCTTAGCCCCCAAGCGATGAATGGCCCGGCAAGCGGGCAACCGCTTCAAAGGTGGGAGAGCGAGATTTGCCTCGAACGACGCCCTTGTAACCCTCTCCTCCCGCCGGCCGGGGGGAGAGCGCAGGGTGAGGGGGGCCGAAGCGATAGCCGGAGGCGCACCCGCCTCACCCTCCCACTTTGCCCGCTCGCTCCCTCTCCCCCTGAAGGGCGGAGAGGGATTCAATCGCGGGCTGGGCGGCCATGAGCCAACTGCCTGTCACCATCCAGGACGTCGAGCGAGCGTCTGCGGCAATCAACGGCGCGATTGCACACACGCCGGTCGTCCCAGCACCCGCCATCTCGGACCTTGCTGGCTTCGAGATCTATCTCAAGCTCGAAACTCTGCATCGGACGGGCTCGTTCAAGGAGCGCGGCGCGCTCACCAAGCTGCTGACGCTCAACCCGAGCGAGCGCCATGCCGGCGTCGTTGCGATGTCGGCCGGCAACCATGCGCAAGGCGTGGCGTACCACGCGCGGAGGCTCGGCATCCCGGCGACGATCGTGATGCCCGAGGGTACGCCGTTTATCAAAATCGATCGCACAGAGGCATACGGCGCCAAAGTGCTGCTGAAAGGCGACAGCCTTGTCGCCGGGCGCGAGGCCGCCAACGCGCTCGCCCGCGATGACGGGCTCGTTCTTGTTCATCCCTATGACGATCCGGCGGTCATTGCTGGCCAGGGCACGATCGGGCTCGAACTCCTCGCGGACCGGCCCGACCTCGATATGATCGTCGTGCCGAT
>JAFASL010000807.1 GCA_019244535.1 Alphaproteobacteria bacterium | reverse complement strand
AACGCGAGAGCCAGAGCTGTTCAAACGCTCGCGCCTGATGCTGGGGATACAGCGCCCGGAATTTCGCGACCGTCTCAGCGGCTTGCTTATCGCGTCCGGTCGCAGACAACGCAGCCGCAAGGAACAGCTGCGCGCTTCCATAACTCGGGTTGCGTTGCAAAGACTTGTGAAAGAGCGCGATCGAAGTCTCGGAGCGCTGCAGCAGCAGCTCCGCAAAGCCACCGAAAAACAGCCAGATACTATGCCGTCGCTCCGATGCGTCGAGGCGCATTGCGCGCTCGACGGCTGGGACAGTCTCTCCGGCGCGCCCGAGAAAGGCTGCATTATATCCAGCGAAACCGTGAGCGGTGCCCTGCCCGGAGTCGGTCGCCAGAGCTCGTTCGAAAGCCTTGGTGGCTTCATCCAATTGTCCGGCGGCGGAATACAGCATGCCCTGCACGCAGTGCGCGGCGGAGTGACCCGGAGCGATCGAGAGCGCGATTGCCGCCGCCTCGCGGCCGAGGTCCGATGCAGTCGCGACGACCCGTGGCTCGGCCCACCATGGGTTGCTGACCAGATGCTGGCAGGTCACTGCCAGCCCGGTCAGCGCCTCGACGTTGCGCGGGTCGCTCGCCAGTGCGGCGAGGTACCATCGCTGTGCCTCGGCCGCCAACTCCGCCCGCATGCCTTGTTGCAGGATGTCCGTCGCCCGCGAAAGCGACTCAGCGAGGCCGTATTCGGCGCCACCCTCGAAAAGGGCTCGGCGGCTCGCCGCCTGCAACAGCAGCAGATGAAGCTCCCGGGAAATTCGCCGCGTAATCCTCGTCTGAATGGGCGCGAGTTCTTCTGGACGAAACTCATGGCGTCCCGCCCACACAAATTCCGATGTGGCAGCGTTGGTGATCCGCATGTTCACGCGCAGGTTAGCGGGGCTGCCGCATTGGGCGCTGCCGGTAACAATATAATCGTACTCGCGCTCTGCAGCCGGCGATCGCATAGGCTTGCCGATGGAGGGCTGCTCACCTTTCAGCGGCCTCAGCGAAAGGCCACGGCCTTGTCGGAGCAGGTCTGTAACGAGGTCATCGGTGAAGGCTTCCACCAAGCGTTGCTGATCTGGATCGCCTGTCAAATTGCGCATCGGCGCCACCGCCACGCCGATGGTCGGCAGTAGGCAAGGCCATTGCGGTCTGCCGGCCTCGGGCACCGACCCTTGCTGTGAGCGAGATGCGGGCTGCTCCAGAACACGGCTGGTTATCGGGGTCGACGGGACGCGAGGTCGATGCGCGGCGCCGGTTGACATGTCGGCATCGGCGCCCGAACGCGCAATCGAGCGCGCCAGCATCTGCGTTTCCTCATCGGGCACCACCCCAAGCTCACGCCGCAAACTATCGGCGCAGCTTTTATATTGGCGGAGGCCTCGCCGCGGCGGCCGCCATGCGCATAGGCGCGCATCAGCGCACGCTGGCCGGCTTCCGATAGAGGTTCGAGGGTCACCAGGCGGCGGCCGGATTGGATGGCCAATTCATGCTCGCCGACAGCATCTTGTAGCGCGACGAGGCGCTCCAAGGCCTCGCATATTGCCGCGAGAGTGCGGTCGCGCGCAGCCCCCAGCCACTCCTGAAACGGCTCCGAAGCGATGTAGAAATCAGCCAGAAAATCTTCCCGGTACAAGTCCGCTGCCGCCTGCAAGTTGCTGCGGTCGCGCGACCGCGACAGCTGGTCGAAATCCTGGAGATCGATTACGGCGTCCTTGAGCCGGCAGTTCGCAAAATCGGCCAGTAGGTGACGCGCCCCTTGCGGTCCCAGCGCCCTCCGCAGCTCCAACAGGCAGTTTCGCAAGCTGTGCCGCGCGTGCTCGGCACCCTGGTATGGCCACAGCAGGTCGGCCAGCCTCTCGCGGCTGACCGCTTCGCCGTTTTGCGCAGCCAGAAAGGCGAGCAAGGCGCGCGCTTTTTTCGGCAGCTTGTCGAGCCGACAACAATCACTCCTAATTACCAGGGGACCGAGCACGCTAATCATCAAAGACATCGTCGCTGCCCTAATCACGGGTGAGAAAAACTAGCCCGGTTGATAAATTAAGCCGCACCTCTGCCGACGGAGCGACATCGACCGGATACAACCATCGCATCTGGATAAGTTGCCCAGAACAGCGGGCTCCGGCTCATCACGCTGTCGCACCCGTCGAATTGCCATCACAATCGGGGTGCTTGGCTCGACTGTGTTACTATCGTACAAATTATGGCGAAATTACGTTCGTTCGCGACCGATTGTTTCAAAGTGGCGCGTTACGCCGGATTTCTGCCTCTTTTGATGTAGGTTCGAGCGATGCATCCTGACGGGACAAGACCCGGCCTCGAAGGGGAAAATTCAAATCAAATGCGGCGTTTTTGACATCTCTCAGACGTGCTCGTGCCGTTGGCCTGACATAAGCCAGTGACATTAAGCAAACCGCGCGACAACCGATCAAGCACCTGCCGAGTTCCAAAGGCAGTGGTTGACAGTTGGCCGCACTGCCTGCGCACAGCG
>JAFASL010000743.1 GCA_019244535.1 Alphaproteobacteria bacterium | reverse complement strand
TTGCCGTCGGGCGAATATTTGTGCACGCAGGCATTGCCGTAACCGTCAGAGATGTAGAGATAGTCGCATTGCGGCGAAAGCGCGGTATGGGTGCAGCGGTGGAACGGTTCGCCGCTCATATAGGGCGCGGACTTGCCGGGGATGCCGATTGTCAGCAACACTTTCCCGTCGAGCGTGCAATGGCGAACCGTGTGGTCGCCGTCATCGGTCAGCCAGAGCGTATCGTCGGGCGCCATGTGGACGCCGTGCGGCCGCACGAAGATACCCTCACCCCAGGAGCGCAGAAAATTGCCGTTGCGGTCGAACACGCACATCGGGTGCTTGCCGCGGTTGAATGCATAGACATTGTCATTCTCGTCCACGCCGACTGCCGCGACGTCCGCGTTGAATTCCATGCCCGGCGGCAGCTTCGCCCAATTGTCGCTGACCTCGTAGCGATAGCCGTCCGTGCCCAATATGACCGACATGGCGATCCCCCTTTGTAAAATTCCCACAATGACTTGTAGCGATTATAAGTGGCAGCGAGGCCCGTTTGAAACCCTCACAGCCTGTCCCCAAATCCACTTTGCCAGACGGTCGGATGGCCGCTTTCCGCGGTTGCGCGGGGAGAGGAAAGTCCGGGCTCCACGGAGGTGCGGTGCCGGGTAACGCCCGGCGGGGGCGACCCCAGGGAAAGTGCCACAGAAAGTACACCGCCGCTTCCGGCGGGAAGCAATTCCCGCCGGGCGGTAAGGGTGAAACGGTGCGGTAAGAGCGCACCGCGCAGCCGGCAACGGCAGCGGCAGGGAAAACCCCACCGGGAGCAAGACCAAGTAGGAGCGGCAGGCATTCCGCTTGCGGAATGCCGGGCGGACCTTCGCGCCGCCGCTCGGGTCGGTCGCATGAGGCGTCCGGCGACGGGCGTCCCAGAGGAATGGCCATCCCCGCCAGGATTATTTTTCTGGCGGGACAGAACCCGGCTTACAAGCCGTCTGGCTTTTCGCCCATTCGAACATTCCAAGAACAGAAAGACAAACGCTCCCGCCATTTGTGGCCGTCATAACCAGACTGACTAAATGCTGTGGGCAGACGAAGCAGTGACGCGACCAAATAAATTCATGGTTTTATTTCTAAAACCTATTGACGTCCCATGTCGTACCATGCTATCCCATATTTACCCATGGACGGGCATTGCCGACGGGGGGAAACTCGGCAGTGCCTATCGGGCGCCCCTTGCCGAGCGTCCACGGGCGAGCGTTGGGGGAAGAAGTGGAATTGTTTTTCTCCACTTTCGTGAACAAGGTCGACCGCAAGGGGCGAGTTTCAGTGCCGGCGACCTTTCGCGCTGCTGTCGCAGACCAAAGCTTTCCCGGTATCGTCGTCTTCCCCTCTTTTAAGTATACCGCGCTAGACGCTAGCGGCATCAAACGGATGGAGGAGATGAGCGAGCGGCTGGATACTCTCGACGAGTTCTCGGACGAGCACGAGAATTTGACGATGCTGTTTGCCGCCGCGCAGCCGCTGCCATTCGATACGGAAGGCCGAATCGTTCTGCCGGAAAACCTTGTCGAATTCGCACATCTTACCGAGAGCGCGGCGTTCGTCGGGCTGGGAAAGAGCTTTCAGATTTGGGAGCCGAACCGTTTCGCCGACCATCAAGCAACGCTGCGAGAGCGCGCCCGCCAGCAGGGAACCAGGTTGCCACCGATCGGCGGCAGACCCGACCGTCGTCGGGAATGACCGATCCCCAGTCAAGCCTGCCCCCAGCAATAACACCGGCCGAGGCGCCGGCGGCGGAAAGTCCTGCCGAACACATCCCCGTTCTGCTCGACGCCGTCATCGAGGCGCTGGCGCCACGCGACGATGCAGTTTATGTCGACGGCACTTTTGGCGGCGGTGGCTACAGCGGGGCCTTGCTGAGAGCGGCACGGTGCCGGGTCTTCGGTATCGACCGCGATCCCGAGGCGGTCCGGCGCGGTCGCGCCCTGGCGGAGCATCACCGCGGACGGCTTCGCATCCTCGAAGGTCCATTCGGCGACATGGCGCAGCTCCTCGCGCCGGTCAATACCGACCCGATCGCCGGCATTGCGCTCGATCTCGGCGTCTCCTCGACCCAGCTCGACACGCCGGAGCGGGGCTTTTCGTTTCGTTTGGACGGACCGCTCGACATGCGGATGAGCGGCGCGGGACAGAGCGCCGCCGAACTGATCGCGACCCTGTCCCAAGCCGATCTCGCCAGGCTGATAAGCACGTTCGGCGAAGAGCGGTTTGCTCGGCGAATTGCCCGCGCGATTGTCGCGGCGCGACGCGGCCGGCCCATAGCGCGCACCACCGATCTCGCGGAGATCGTTCGCGCCGCGATCCCGCAACCCGAACCGGGGCAGAACCCGGCGACGCGCACCTTCCAAGCGTTGCGGATCGCGGTCAATGACGAGCT
>JAFASL010000090.1 GCA_019244535.1 Alphaproteobacteria bacterium | reverse complement strand
TGGCCCTTCGTGTCGTGCAGAACGATCGATGTACCGCGTATCTTGAGCGCCTCACGCATCTGCCGGTCAAAGGCCGCAAAGTCGCCGTCCTGCAGGCTCGGCGAGGCCGCGAGTACCTGAAGCTCCGCCTCGATCGCGCTGATCTGGTTTTGCCCCCGTCCGGGCGTGCAAATTCGATCAATGCGCCCATTGAAGTCCTCCCTATCTGGCCTCGGAAAAGGCCGGCAACACCTTGCGTGCAAACAGCTCGATCGACCGCATTGCCTCGTCATGCGCAATCGTACCGAACGCGAAATCGCACACGAAATAGCTTGCGCCGGCGGCCTCGGCCTGCGCAGCGACATACTCCCGTACCTGCGCCGGCGTGCCGGCAATCGCGTGCCCATCCTCCTGCAGCGGGTCCCATTGATCGGGCAATCCGGCCTTGAGCGGAAATGGCACGTCGTATTTCTCCCAAAGCAATTCCATGTGCCGGCGCCACGGCCGGTAGGCGCGGCGCGCGATGTCGCGCGCTTCGGTCTCGGTCTCGGCAACGACGATGTGACGATTGATCCCCATCATCGGCAATTCGGCTTCGGACCGGCCGTGCTTGCGCCATTCGGACTTGTAGAGCTCGATGATCGCGCGCGCTTGCGCCGTGTCGCGCAACGTCACGATATGGGCCCCATGCTCGGCCGCCCACGGGATGCTGTCCGGCCGGCTGGTCCCGTACCACAGCTCGGGGTAGGGCTTCTGCGCAGGCTTCATGACTATCGGAACGTGGTCGAAATTATAGAACTTGCCGTGGTAGGTCAGCTCGCCCTCGGTGAGGCCGATGCGGATGACGTCGAAGGCCTCGCGGAATTGCTGCATGCCGGTATCGAAGTCGACGCCGTAGAACCCGACCTCGATCGGCGAGATCCCGCGCCCGACGCCGTAAAGAAAGCGCCCGCCGCTCATCTGGTCGAGCATGCAGACCTCGTCGATCAGCCGCAATGGATGATAGAGCGGCAAAAGGTAGACCATCGGCCCGAATTTGAGCCGCTTTGTGCGCTGAGCCACCGCCGACAGAAAGATGCCGGGCGACGGCGCGTAGCCGAGCGGCGTGTTGTGGTGCTCGGCGAGGTGATAGCCATAAAACCCGGCGCGGTCATACGCCTCAATAAGCCGCAGCCGCTCCTCGAAATGCCGGCCCAGCGGCTGCCCGCTGTCGTCCAGATGGTCGAAAACCCCAAACCGCATCGCCCGCTCCTCACGTGTCATTGCGAGCGGAGAAAGCAATCTCGGGCCGCTCGCGCTCGGTCTCGCAAGATTGCTTCGTCGCCATGCTCCCCGCAATGACCTTCACGCGGCAGAGAGGATCGCGTCGCTGATCTTTTCGGCGGTCATCAAGGTTGGAAAATTGGTGTTGGCGCAGGGCACCGTCGGGAACAGCGATGCGTCGACGACGCGCAGCCCGCCGACGCCGCGCACCCGGCCCTGATTGTCGGTGACCGCCATCGGATCGTCGTCGGCGCCCATGCGGCAAGTGCACGTGGCGTGCCAGACACCGATCGCAGCCTTGCGGATGAAGTCCTCGAGCGCCTCGTCGTCGCGCATCAATTCGTCGAAGCGATAGCCCTCGACAATGACCTTCTCGATCATCATGCGGCGCAGCCACGCCGGGCCGTCGAGTATTTTGGCGATGACATCGGTGATCATCTTGTTCTTGGGGTTGACGACGCCGATCTTGCGCACCCGCTCGGTATAGCTCGCCGGGAACGGGTCACTGGTCGCCTCGCGCAGCGCGGCGCTGATCTGCATCGCGCCGAGCCGCCGGAACGCGTCCATCAGCCGCTCCAGGTCGCGGCGGTCGGAGAGCAGGTTGAACTCAACGATCGGCTCGGCCCGCCAATCGCGCGAAGCGAGCTTGACTTGGCCAGTCTCCGAAAAGGTCTTGTAGACGGCCGCCAAGAGCGACCCGATCTGCTCACCGACCGCGTGCCAGGAAGACTTGCTGACGCCGACGACAAACATGTCGCCTGCCGGCGCAGCGCCGATCTCTGAGGAATAGCGCAGCGCAAGCAGGATATGCCTGCGGGTCAGTCCGTTTAGCCGGTAATCGGGCTTGATGAACGAGGAGACCGAAATCGCCGGGTGGTCCATTAACCGTTGGCCGACCCCTGGCACATGCGCGACAACTTCGATCCCGAGATCGCGCAGATGACCAGCCGGGCCCACTCCGGCGCGCAACAGATGGGCGGGCGAGTGGATCGCGCCTGACGAGACGATCACCTCATTGCCACGGAATTCGGTTTCTTTTCCGTCGACCAGCGCCTTGACGCCGACGCAGTGCGTTCCCTCGAACAGCAGCTGCTGGACCTGGGTCAGAGGCGAAATGGTCAGGTTGTCGCGCAGCCGGGTGCCAGGATCGAGATAGCCGATCGCCGCCGAGACGCGGCGGTCGTAAAGATTGGAGATCGTGATCGGGAAATAGCCGTCTTTGAACTCGGCGTTCTGGTCCTGGATGTAGGAAAACCCGGCTTCTTCGAACGCCTTGGCGAC
>JAFASL010000674.1 GCA_019244535.1 Alphaproteobacteria bacterium | reverse complement strand
GGCCGGCGAGGGCGGCACGACCCCCGCGCTCGGCGTCGTCGTTAATGCCGTCGTCGATGCGCTTGCCGAGTTCGGCGTGAGCCATATCGAAATGCCTTTGACCCCGGAGCGGGTGTGGCGCGCAATCCAGGAAGCCCACAAACACTGAGGAGCTGCAAATATGGAATTTGGCGCTTCGATCTTTTTCACCGATTACTCGATCTCGCCGACCGAGCTTGCCAGAGCGCTGGAGGAGCGGGGGCTCGACGCCCTGTGGGCCGCCGAGCATTCGCACATTCCGGTGCCGCGCCGGACGCCGGCGCCGGGTGGCGGCGAATTGCCGAAGCGGTACTACGACGTGATGGACCCGTTTGTGACGCTGAGCGCCGCCGCCGCCGTCACGAAGCGGCTCAAGCTCGGCACCGGCGTGTGCCTGGTAATCCAGCGTGACACGATCCAGACCGCCAAGCTCGTCGCCTCGCTCGACCAGGTCTCGAACGGGCGGTTCCTGTTCGGCATCGGCGGCGGCTGGAATGCCGAGGAGATCGAGAACCACGGCACCGAGTTCGCGTCCCGCTTCAAGAAGATGCGTGAGCAGATCGAGGCGATGAAGGAGATCTGGACCAAATCGACCGCGGAATACCATGGCGATCTGGTCGATTTCTCGCCGATGATGACCTGGCCGAAGCCGGTGCAAAAGCCGCACCCTCCGGTCCTCGTGGGCGGCGCCTTTCCATGGGCGGCGCGCCGCGCGGTGCGCTACGGTGACGGATGGTTCCCGATTGCCGGCGGCGACCGATATGGCGATCCGCTGGATTATCTGCCGCGCTTCCGGAAGATGGCCGAAGAGGCTGGCCGCGACCCGCGTTCTCTGCCGGTGACATTGGGCGGCGCGCCGGAAGACCCCGATCTCTTGAAGCGCTACCGCGACCTCGGCGTCGCGCGCGTCAATTTCCCGCTGCCGCCGGCCAAGCCCGACGAGGTCCTGCCGATTTTGGACCGCGTCGTCAAACTCAAACAGCAAGTGGGAGCGTAGCGATGAGCAAAATTGTCCGTGCGGTCAGCCCCGAGGTGGCGGAGCCTCAGCCTGGTACCTGGTCAAACTGCCTCGTCGTGAACGGGGTCGCCTACGTCGCCGGGATGACTGCCGCCGGGAGCGAGGGCGACGAATACGCGCAGGCCAAGGTCATTTTCACGAAGATCCGCAACCTCCTCGCGGCGGCTGGCGGCAGCATGGCCGATGTCATGAAGGTCACGATTTTCGTCACTGACATCACGCAGCGCGAAAAGGTGTGGCAGGCCAGGCGCGAATTTTTTACCGGCAACTTTCCGGCCTCGACCTTGGTCCAGGTGGCGGCGCTGGCAAACCCGTCGCTCAAGGTGGAGATCGAGGCGGTGGCGCATATCGGCGCCGGCACCGCCTGACACACGAGCATGACAGTCGCGGCGGTCAATCTCCCGGCAGAAGCCGGCACGCAATACCGCAGGGCAATCACTGCCGGCGTCATCGGAAATGTCCTCGAATGGTATGATTTCGGGGTCTACGGCTACCTTGTACCGACAATATCGCAGCTGTTCTTCCCGAGCGGCGACCCGGTCGTTTCACTGCTGTCGACTTTTGCGGTGTTCGGCGTCGGTTTTGTGATGCGACCCGTCGGGTCGGTTCTCTTCGGTATCTATGGTGACCGCCACGGCCGCCGCAAGGCGCTGAGCACTGTGGTTTTTGTGATGGCTTTGGCGACCTTCGCGATGGGGTTGCTGCCGACCTACGCCCAAGCCGGCGTGGTCGCGCCCGCCCTCCTCGTGATCGTGCGGCTGTTTCAGGGGCTCTCGGCCGGCGGCGAATGGGGCGGCTCGACCTCCTACATCGTCGAATTTGCGCCGGCCGGGCGCCGCGGTTTCTTCGGCTCTTGGCAGCTCGTCGGGGTCGGCGGCGGATTTCTACTCGGCTCCTTGACCGCCGCCTTGCTGAATGCGGTGTTGCCGCAAGCCGATCGGCTCGCTTGGGGCTGGCGGTTGCCGTTCCTGTTCGGCATTGCCGTCGGCGCGGTCGGCTTTTATCTGCGCTGGCGGCTCGACGACACGCCCAAATTTACCGAAATCGAGGAAAAGGGAGCGGTGGCCGCGGCACCGCTAGGAGAAGCTCTAAGGCAATACCCGCGCGAGACCCTGCTTGGCTTCGGCGTTACCTTGCACAACACGGTCGCCTATTACATCGCGCTCGTCTATCTGACGAGCTATATGACTTCGGTCGGCAAATTACCGCAGAGCACGGCGTTGTGGATCGGCACGTCGTGTCTTGCAGTATTCGTGCTGCTGCTGCCGTTTATGGGCTGGTTGTCGGACCGTGTCGGCCGGCGGCCGCTGTTGATCGCCTCCTGCATCGGTTATGTCGCACTGGGCTACCCGTTTTTCGTGATGGCTTCATCGGGAAATATCGGGTTGGCCGTATTGGCGCAGTTGCTGATGGTCCTGCTTTACGTGCCTTACGCAGGAGCCTGCCCGGCCTTTTATGCCGAAATCTTTCCGACCCGAGTGCGTTACACGGCACTATCGATCGGCTACAACATCGCAGTGGCGATCTTTGGCGGGTTCGCGCCGTTTATCGCCACTTTTCTCGTGCGGGTGACCGAAAACAATCACGCGCCGGCCTTCTATGTCATCATTGCCGCCATAGTGACTCTCGTGATCCTGCTGCGGACCCGCGAGACCGCGTTCGCGCCACTGCGCTGATCCAACTCAGGCGAGCCCGCCAAATTCGACATCGACCGGCGTCGGCGTGTTGACGAGCGTGCTGAAGCTGAGGCGGCCGCTGCCCTGCTGTATACGAAACACGGCAATATTGTCGGTGTTCTGGTTGGCGGCATAAAGAAACGTTCCGGAGGGGTCGATGTTCATCCCGCGGGGCCACTGGCCGCGGGTCGACTCCCATCCGATAACTTCGAGTTCGCCGGTTTTCGGCTCGATCTCGAACATCGCGACGCTGTTGTGGCCGCGATTCGTAGTATAGAGAAACCGGCCGGTCGGATGGATGCGGATCTCTGCCGCAGTGTTTGTGCCGGTGAAATCGGGCGGCAACGCCGAGATCGTCTGCGTCCAGATGAATGCAGCACGGACCGGATCGTAGTCGAAGACGGTGACGGATGAGGCTAGTTCCGACAGAACATAGGCATGCTGCCGATCAGGATGAAATGCCATGTGTCGTGAATCCGGAGCCGGACGCGACCGGTGCAAACGGCACGGTATTCGGGAAGAGCTTGCCCGTCCCGGCATCCAGGTTCCATACATTGACCTTGTCGGCGCCGAGATCGACGCCGAATACGTGATTGCCGTCGAGGTCGGTGAGAATCTAATGGGCGTGCGGGCCTTCATGGCGGGCCGGATTAGGTCCGGTCCCGTTGCCGACGCTCTGAAAATTGTCGGTCATGTTTCCGATCGAGCCATCTCCATCGATCTGAAAGACCTGGAAGTTGCCGCTGGTGTAGCTGGCGGCGAATAGATACTGGCCCGATGGCTGCACGCTGAGATGCGTGGTGTCCTGGCCGTTCGTCGGCACCGTATTCATGAAGCTCAACTGCCCGTTCGTCTGGCTGATCGCGAACGAGCTGACAGCTCCCGCGGTCATCTCATTGACACAGTAAAGGTGCCGGAACCCCGGATCGAGCGCGAGATAAGAGGGGTTGGCAATCTTGGCGACCTGGAGCAACGTCAGACCGCCGTCGTTGGGGTTCATCTTGAATACGTAGATGCCTTGGGCCTGGCTCGGGTGGGTTCCGCCCGGCGCAGTTCCCGGAGCGGTATAGGTACCGACATATGCAAAGCGAGCCTTTGCGCCGGGTGGCCTCCCATAGGAGCTCGAGGAATCTGCCAAAGCCGGGCGGGGTGTAGCGGCTGCGATGGCGGCTGCCCCTCCGATTGCAGAAAAGATCTGGGCGACGAGATAGGTTATCGCGCGTGATCGACGTCATTTCGGTTCTCCTCCCAAGCCCGGCGCGCCACAGCGACGGTGCGTTTTTCCTTAACGGCCCACCATAATCCTGCCGGCGAGGATGCACCAGATGGAGGTTTTTGCCCGGTATGGCGCACCCTCCGCCGAGGATTAATGCTGGTCGGCTCGGCATGGGTGCTATAGTCCTATCTCATGACTGGGCGCTTCTACCTGACAGCCGCGCCGGCTGAACTGAAGAAAAAATTCGGCCTTGACCAAGCGATTGAGCTGGTGCCGCGGTACAATATCGCACCGACTCAGTCGGCGCCGATCATCCGTGGGGAGGCGAAAAACAGGAGCGTGCACGTGGCGCGATGGGGCCTGGTGCCGTCCTGGTCGCGCGATTTGTCGCTGGGCGCCCGCATGTTCAACGCTCCTGCAGAGGAGATCGACGACAAGCCAGTCTTCCGGTCGGCCTTTTCCGCGCAACGGTGCCTTGTGCCGGCGAACGGCTTCTACGAATGGCGTTCAAGGGGGACGAGGAAGCAACCCTACAAGATCGGGCTGCGCAACAGCGCCCTCTGCGCATTTGCCGGGCTGTGGGAAAGGTGGACGCCGGAGACCGGGGAGCCGGTCGAGACGTTTACGATAATCACGACCAGAGCGAACAAACTGGTCAGCGAGGTGCACGACCGCATGCCGGTGATCATTGCGCCCGCTGACTATCAGCGCTGGCTTACTGCGCCCGATGCCACTGCAAAACGGCTGCTCGTCCCTTATACCGGCGCGATGACGATCACTCCGGTCGGGGACCGGGTGAACAACATCAAGGAAGACGACGTAGGGCTCATCGCGCCGGTACAGGCGTGAGGGTCTTCTTTTTTTCCGCTCGCGACCGTTTGGAAAGAGCTCTCTGATGACCGTGGCGGCCGATTTGGCCGGGTTTGTGGCCAGTGCAGGCGCGAGCGACCTCCCCGGGCAAGCCGTCGAGCATGCAAAGATGCTGATCGCCAGTACGCTCGCGAGCGCGGCGTTAGGCTCAGGAATAGAGTCTTCCGCCATAATTCGAGATCTTGCGCGCGAGCATGCCGGCAGGGCCGATGCATCGGTGTGGTTTGACCCGGGGCCAAAACTGCCGGCGGCTGAGGTCGCGCAGGTTAATGCCGTGATGAGCGATGCAGCCGCCTCCGACGATAGCGATCTGCGCAACATCGTGCATGCCGGCACTACGCTTGTCGCCGCTGGGCTCGCTGTAGCCGAGCGGACCGGCGCAAACGGCGAAGAGGTATTGGCCGCGATCATCCTGGGGTACGAAGCGGCCGTGCGTATCGGGCACGCAATCACACCCGGTTTTCGCATGCGCGGCTTTCATGGTTGTGTCGTGGCTGTTTTTGCCGGTGCGGTGGCCGCCGGCCGACTGTTGCGCCTCGACCCGGCGCAACTGGCGCAGGCCATCGCGCTCGCGGCGACCTCGATCGGCGGATTGATGGCCGCGGCAAACACCAGCACCGCTCGCGAATATCATGCCGGTTTGGCGGCGATGCTGGGGGTGAGGGCCGCGCTCGCAGCGCAACGAGGATACCGCGCCGAAGAGAGCATTCTCGAAGCCGAGCGAGGCTTTTTCGAAGTCTATGGCGCCACCGAAAAGCTATCTGCCGCTGCCAGCGTAACTGCCGGCCTCGGAGAATCCTGGGACATCGCAACCGACATGGCGATCAAGCTGGTGCCTGGCGGTCATCCCTACCACGCCCTCGCCGAAGCGGCCGGCAATGCAGCGAGGAAAGGGGATATCGTTCCGCAGGATATCGAAAGCATTGTCGTGTCGCGACCAGGGTTCACAGCCTTGACCGGTCCACTGCACCCGACAGACCTGATCGGCATGGCGCACAGCCCCGCCTATTTTCTTGCAGCAGGCGCGGCGGATCGCGATTTTTCCTGGGCGCACGCGACGGCAGCAAAAATGGCCGACCCCACCATTCATCAGTTGATCGACAG
>JAFASL010000642.1 GCA_019244535.1 Alphaproteobacteria bacterium | reverse complement strand
GATTGCCCGAGAGCGGCGCGAGTATCTCGAGCAGTTCGGTATTGTCCCCTCCTTCCGGATTGGGGTCCACGGCGGCGAGGTCGTGGTCAGTGAGCAGGGTGACACCAAGCGTGCGATCGGGGTCTATGGCACCACGATCACATCGCGGCGCGCATGGAGGAGGTGGCGAAAGAACACAAAGTCAAGTGTGCGATTTCTGGAGCCGTCGCACAGGCCCTGCTTGACGAGGAGCAACTGATTTTGATCGGCAGGGAAAAAGTCAGGGGAAGCACCACAGAAATCCCGATTTATGAGTATCGGGTCGCCGCCGATGAATACGCCGCGACGGGCGGGCCCACCCGGTGCGAGGCTCGGTCCGGGAGCGCGGGAATTCCAGTGTGAAGTAAAAGCATAGTTAAGCCGGCCGGAACGTCCTCAGTCGAAAAGCTACGCCCTCTTCCGCGAGCTACCGACTCGTCGTATGACTGTCGAACATTATGAGGCGATACAATGCGGAGGAGGCTTACGTGATCTATCGAAATGGCGCGTTCCGGCTCGCGATGGGAGCATTGTTGCTCGCCTTGACCGGAACCGGCGCCACGGCGGCGGACCAGAAGATGATGTTCAAGGCCTCCGACGTCCATCCCGAGGGCTACCCGACCGTCCAGGCGGTCGAGGATATGGGCAAAAAGCTCGAAGCCGCGACAGGCGGCCGGCTCGGCATCCAGATGTATGCCTCGATGCAATTGGGCGGCGAAAAGGAGGCAATCGAACAGGCGCAGGTCGGCGCGTTGCAGCTCGCCCGGGTCAGCGTGGGCGCGCTGGGGCCGGTCGTCGACGAGCTCAACGTCTTCAACCTACCGTTCCTGTTTCGCAGCACCGACCACATGGAAAAGGTCATCGACGGCCCGATCGGCCAAGAGCTGCTCGACAAAGTCAGCAACAACCCCAATACCCGGCTCATCGGCCTCGCCTGGATGGACGCGGGCGCGCGCAACGTTTACGACACGAAAAAGCCGATCAAGAGCATCGACGACCTGAAAGGGTTGAAGGTGCGCGTGATGGGCAACCCGATGTTTGTTGACATGATGAACGCGCTCGGCGGCAACGGTGTCGCGATGGGCTACGATCAGGTGTTCAGCGCGTTGCAGACCGGCGTCGTTGACGGCGCCGAAAACAACCCCCCAAGCTTTGTCTTCGACAATCATTACCAGGTGGCGAAGTATTACACCCTGACGGAGCACCTGATTGTCCCCGAGATCCTCGTTTTCTCGCGCGCCACATGGGACAGCCTCTCGAAAGAAGACCAGGCGCTAATCAAAAAGCTTGCCCGCGAGGCGCAACTGGAGGAGCGCCAGCTGTGGAAGAAGGTCGAGGACGAGGCGATGGCGAAGATGAAGGCAGCCGGCATCGAGGTCGACACGGTTCCCGACAAGACGCCCTTCCAGGCGGCGGTAAAACCGGTCTGGGACAAATACGGCGCCAAATACGGGGAGCTGATCAAGCGCATCCAGGCCGTGAATTAATCGTGCTGAATGCGTCACCCGCCGGGCCCTCACCCTCCCGCTGACGCGGGCCCCTCCCTCTCCCCGCTGAAGCGGGGCGAGGGGATTTCGCCGCGTACTCCCTCGCCCCACTTGCGGGGAGAGGGTTGGGGTGAGGGGCCCCTGCGCGCGGCGATGGATGCACTCTACCGCTTCTGCGTCATCGTCGCCGGCGGCGCCTTGGTGCTGATCTCGGCCGTGATCCCGTGGGGAGTCTTTACCCGCTATGCACTGAACAGCGCCGCCTCCTGGCCCGAACCGATGGCAATCCTGTTGACGATCGTGCTGACCTTCTTTGGCGCAGCGGCCTGTTATCGGGCGGGCACGCATATGAGCGTCTCAGTCGCGGTGCGGGCGCTGCCGCTGTCATTACGGCGCGTCATCGAGCAGTTATCCGAGGTCCTGGTCGCGCTGGTTGGCCTCTTTATGGTGATTTGGGGCGCGCGGCTGGTTGACACGACCTGGCACCAGTCGATTGCCGAGTTTCCCGCATTGTCGGTCGGGGCTACCTACCTGCCGATCCCGATCGCCGGCGCCATCACCTTGCTCTTTGTCGCCGAGCGCCTGCTGATCGGGCGCCCGCCGCAGTCCGGCGAAGCCAGCCCGGACTGATCCGGACAATAGCGCTGCAGAATGGAAATCCTGATCGTCGTCGGGACGCTCCTCGTCTGTTTTGCTCTCGGCGTGCCGATCGCGTACGCGCTCGGTCTCGGGGCGCTCGCCGGTGCCTACTGGATCGGCATCCCCCTCGAGGCGGTAATGCTGCAAGTGTCGAGCGGCGTCAGCAAATTCGCGATGCTGACGATCCCGTTTTTTGTGCTCGCCGGCGCGATCATGGCCGAGGGCGGGATGGCACGCCGGCTGGTTGCCTTCGCCAATGTGCTCGTCGGTCTGGTCCGGATCCGCGGCGGATTGTCGGCAGTCAACGTCCTTGCGACGACGTTCCTGAGCGGCATTTCCGGCTCGGCGGTGGCCGACACCTCGGCGATCGGCTCGGTGATGATCCCGCAGATGGAACGCACCGGATATCCGCGGGTTTTCGCGACCAATGTGACGATCAGCGCTTCGGTGCAGGCGTTGCTCGTGCCGCCGAGCCACAACGCCGTCATCTATTCACTGGCCACCGGCGGGACGATCTCGATCATCAGCCTGTTCATGGCCGGCGTGATGCCCGGTCTGTTGCTCGGGGCGTCCCTCGTTCTGCTGTGCCTGGTCCTCGCCTATCGCAACGGCCACCCGCGCGGCGAGAGCGTGCCGCTGCGCGAGGCGGTCAGGGTCGCTGTCGACGCGCTCTGGGGGCTCGTGACATTGGCGATCATCCTCGGCGGCATCCTAGGCGGCGTGTTTACCGCGATCGAGGCCGGCGCCGTTGCGTGCATCTGGGCGTTTTTCGTCACGATGTTCATCTATCGCGACTATCGCTGGCGCGACCTGCCCGAGTTGATCCACCGCACGACGCGCACCGTGGCGATGGTCATGACCTTGATCGCGTTCGCGTCGAGCGTCGGCTATGTGATGGCGCTGATGCAGGTGCCGGCGCGGGTCACGGCGTTGTTGCTGACCCTGTCGAGCGATAAGAACGTCATCCTGTTCCTCATTAATATTCTGCTGCTCGTGCTCGGCTGTCTGCTCGACATGGCGCCCTCGATCCTGATCGTCACGCCGATCCTGTTGCCGGTCGTCATGAAATTCGGCGTCGATCCGGTCCATTTCGGCATGATCATGCTTTTGAACCTCGGCATCGGATTGTGCCACCCGCCGGTCGGCGCGATTCTCTTTGTCGGCTGCGCCGTCGGCCGCGTGACGATCGAACAGGTCGTGCGCGAGATCTGGCCGTTTTATGGCGTAATGTTTATAGTATTGATGCTCGTAACCTACATTCCGGCCGTCTCGTTATGGCTGCCGCACATCCTCCGATTGTAAGAGCGGGCACAATTCGTAGTTAATTTGGCCGAATAGGATTTGCAATTCCGGTAGAATTGGGGCATTTTAGCGGCGGCATCGTTATGTCCCCCAACGATGCGGATTGGCCCGCCGGACCGGCACACCGGCGGGCCGCAGAAGCCCCGGTCTCCCCGGCCGGGGCTTTTCTGCGCCAGCCCGACGCAACCTACCCCGATCGGTAAGGCTCGTCGTAGATTGCGGTGTGGATCGCCATACCGTCTCGAACGAAACCACGATACATCCCGGCAGTACTGAACGGCAGGGCGAGCGCGCCGGTGCGATCGACTGCGACGACGCCGCCCGACCCGCCCGCGGCCGCCAGCTCCGCGATGACCGCCCGCGCCGCGCGATCGAGCGTTTGACCGGCATGGCGCAGCCGCGCAGCAATCTCGAAGGCGGCAGCATGCCGGATAAAGAATTCGCCTTGCCCCGTCGCCGAAATCGCACAGCTTGCGTTGTCGGCGTAGGTGCCCGCGCCGATGATCGGCGTGTCGCCGACCCGGCCGGGTGTTTTCCCGGTCATCCCGCCGGTCGAAGTAGCGGCGGCGAGATTACCGCGCCGGTCGCGCGCGACGGCGCCCACCGTGCCGTATTGCGGCGGTTCGCGCTCGGCATGTTCGAGCGCGCGCTGCAATTCCCGCCAGCGCGCGTCACTGTGGAAATAGCCCGGCTCGCAGAACGCCACCCCCTGCTCACGGCAGAAGGCGAGCGCTCCCTCACCGACCAGGAGCACATGCCGCGACTTCTCCATGACGGCGCGCGCGGCCTGAATGGGGTTCCGCGGGCCGAAGACACTAGCCACCGCGCCCGCGCGGCGATCCGCGCCATCCATGATGCAGGCGTCCATTTCCTGCGTTCCGGCGTGCGTGAAGACGCTGCCGCGGCCGGCATTGAACAGCGGATCGTCCTCGAGTGCCGTGACAGCCGCGGCGACCGCGTTGAGCGCGCTCCCGCCGGCTGCGAGCACGTCGCGGCCTGCCGCCAAGGCGCGCCATAAACCGTCATGGTATGACCCCCGTCGGGAGACTCCGGCTTCATCTTGTGGGATGGTTCCGGCGCCGCCGTGAACGGCGAGGGCGAACCCGGGCCCGCTCGAAGCCGGTGAAGCAGCGCCCGAACCTTGTCTTTGTGACATTCAGGAATGATACACCCTAACCTCCGCCTATCGCGCATCCGAACCCGATGACGCCGCAACAGGCGTTTCGCCTCGTTCTGGTCGGTTTGGGGACATCGGTCGTTCCGCTCGACACGGCAGTCAACATCGCGTTTCCGGAGATTACTGGCAGCTTTGGTCTGCCGGTCGCGATGATACAATGGGTGGTGATCTGCTATGTGCTGACCTACTCGAGCCTGATGCTCGCATTCGGACGGGTCGGCGACATCTGGAGCCACGCTCGCGTTTTTCGCGTCGGGCTGCTGTGGAGCAGCCTCGCCTATCTGCTGTGCGCCGCGGCGCCCAATTACGGCTGGTTGCTCTTCTGCCGATTTCTGCAGGGCATCGGTGCTTCGCTGATCGTCAGCTGCGCTCCGGCGCTGGTCACTGGCCTCTTCCCCGAGAACCGGCGCAGCCGCGCTGTCGGAATCTTCACATTGATGTACGCGATCGGTTCAGCCGCCGGGCCACTGCTCGGCGGGCTTCTGGTGCAACTCTGGGGCTGGCCGGCGGTATTCTGGTTTCGCGCCCCGCTCGCGCTGATTGCGGTGCTGTTTTCGGAGGAAAGGCCTGCCACGCCTCAGCGGGCGATGCGGGACCCGCTCGACATCATCGGGGCTGTTCTGCTGGCGGTGGGCATGAGCACATTTCTGCTGACGCTCAATCGGCTGCAGCACCTGGAAGAAGGGCTGCTTTTGGCGATGCTATTGGCGACAACCGCAGCAATTAGCCTGTGGGGGTTTGTCCGGTGGGAAACACACGCCGCGCAACCGATCGTCAGCGTCCGCTTGTTCCGAAGCGCCGCCTTTACAGCTCTTAACCTTGCCAGTGTGCTCCTTTATTTAACCAGCTTCGCGATACTTTTGTTGGGTCCTTATTACCTCGTCCTTTTTGCCGGACTGTCCGTGCCAGTGGCGGGTGGCGTTCTTGGCGCATCATTTCTCGGCAGCCTGATCGCCTCCCCCCTTGCAGGGCGCCTGGTCGAACATATCCCGGCAGGGCGTGTCGCCGCGCTCGGCGCCGGCCTTGGCGCCGCGGGCTTGTGGCTGATCGGCAGCTGGGAACCCGGGGCCGCTCAGCGGATAATTGTGATCCTCGCCCCTCTGATCCTGCAAGGATTTGGCGTCGGTCTCTTCCAAGTCGCGTATATGGAGATCGTGATGCGGACGCTGCCCCGAGCCAGACGGGGCGTGGCCGGCAGCATAGCAATGCTCAGCCGTTCCGTCGGGGTTGTCACCGGAGCGACGCTCCTGACCCTGGTGTTTCACACCTTCGAGAGGGCGCCGCTGGCCGCAGGAGAGCTCCCGGCAGCGAGCTTCTTGACTGGCTTCAAGGCGACGTTCTGGTTCGCCGGGGTGCTCGCCGCGCTCGCTGGTCTTTTGGCAGCGGCTGTCACCCGGCGGGACGCTTGACCCGCCGAGGGGCGCGGAGATCAGCAGTCTTCGAGGGTAAACCCGACTTTGAGAATCACTTGGAAGTGCGCGACTTTGCCGTCTTCCACGTGACCCCGGGTCTGAACGACTTCGAACCAGCCTACCTGCCGCAGAGTGCGGGAGGCGCGGGCGACCGCATTTCTGATCGCATCTTCAATACTGTTCTCCGAGGAGCCGGCGACTTCTATGATCCGGTAGACATGGTCCGGCATTGGTTCCCTCCCTGGCGAATGGCCGCAGCGACCCTGGTACATCAGCCAACAGACGGCGGGTTATTTCGTGCCTTTAGGATAAAATTAAAGGCCTTCGGCCGGCTGCTTTTTACGGCGCTAGGCGGCGCACTGTGAGCCGATCAGATCGCCGGCGAAAACGCCGAAACCGGCAACGGAGCCACAACCGCCCCTTGCGTTCGCCCGCTCCCCGATCTCTCCCGGCTAAGCTCCGCGACTGCCGGGTCGACCGGCATTTCCCCGATAACCGGCAGCAGGCTCACCGCCTTGTTGCCGCGCCACACCGTGACAGCGGCCATTTGGCCGACCGGCATTTCGGCAACCACCAGCGGCAGGTCGTGCATTCGCTTTATCTCCTGACCGTTGATGGACAGAATGACATCGCCTTGCCGGAACCCGGCTGACGCGGCGGGACTTCCCGATCCGACCTTTGTCACCAGCGCACCTGCGTTGCTGCGAAGCCCGAGGCTCTGGGCAATCTCCATTGTCACGGGCTCGATCTGCACACCGAGCCAACCGCGCGCGACCCGGCCGCGGGTCTTGAGCTGATCGACGACCGGCCTCGCCCGGTTTGCCGGGATCGCGAACCCGATCCCGACGGATCCACCGTTGGGAGAATAAATCGCGGTATTGATGCCGATGACGTTCCCCTCGAGATCGAAGGTCGGGCCCCCGGAATTGCCCCGGTTCATCGCCGCATCGATCTGCAGAAAATCATCGTATGGACCGGCGTGAATGTCGCGGCCGCGCCCTGAGATGATGCCGCTGCTTACGGTGTTGTCGAGACCGAACGGATTGCCGATTGCGAGCACCCAGTCGCCGACCCTCGCAGCGTCGCTGTCGCCCCAGCGGACATACGGCAGTCCGCCCGCGCCGTCGATCTTCAGCAAAGCCAGATCGGTCAGCGGGTCGCGCCCGACGATCCGCGCCGCGAATTCCGTAGCGTCCTGCAGGACGACCGCCACTGCTTGAGCGTTTTCGATGACGTGGTCATCCGTGACAACATAGCCACTCGGGTCGATGATAAAGCCGGAGCCGAGAGCGACGCTGGCGACTTTCGGACCCGCGCTCCCCCGCCGGTGATGCTCGTCGAGGAAGCGTCGGAGCAGCTCGTCCAGCACCGCTGGCGAAACGCTGCTCAGCGCCGTGGGATCGATACCATAGCCGCCGCGCGAACTCTCCTGTTCGGCGGCTCTCGTCGGCCGCTGGAC
>JAFASL010000172.1 GCA_019244535.1 Alphaproteobacteria bacterium | reverse complement strand
GTGGCTGTTGAGGACCTTGCGCAGTCGACGCAGTTCTATTCGACCCTGTTTGCAGCCGAGCCGACCATCGTGAAGGACGATTACGTCAAATGGATGCTCGAGGACCCGCGCGTGAATTTCGCGATCAGCGCGCGCCAGGCCGATTCCCCGGGATCTCGCATCTCGGCATTCAGGCGGAGGACGAAGCCGAGCTGGCGGAGGTTTATGATCGGCTGGCGCGCGCCGAACGGCCGACGATTGAAGCGAAGGGAGCGACCTGCTGCTACGCCCAATCCGACAAGCAGTGGATTGCCGACCCGCAGGGTGTGCCGTGGGAGATCTTCTTTAGCTACGGCGAAAGCACGGTTTACGGCGAAGGGTCGCTGGCCAGGCTGAAAGAGGTTAGCGAAGCGGCGTGCTGCGAGCCTGAAGCAATCCGGCAGGTCGTACCGGAGGCGGCAGCTGCGAACGCGTGCTGCGCGCGCAAGCGGGCCTGACAGGAGCCGGCCATGGACGACGTACAGATCAAGGAAATGGTGCGCGCCCGCTACGGCAGCATCGCCGCGGCAATTGACGCAAGCTGCTGCGCGCCGGCTTCATCGTGTTGCGGTCCGGGGACGACCTCGCAGGATAAAGCCCGTGAAATGGGCTACTCGGATGCCGAATTGGCCGGCGTGCCGGAGGGCTCCAACCTTGGGCTCGGGTGCGGCAATCCGCAGGCGATTGCGGCCCTCAAGCCCGGCGAGGTCGTGATCGATCTCGGCAGCGGCGCCGGCTTCGACTGTTTTCTGGCGGCGCGGCAGGTCGGCGACGGCGGGCACGTAATCGGCGTCGACATGACCTACGAGATGCTGAAAAAGGCGCGCGAGAACGCCGCCACGATTGGCGCGCAGAATGTCGAGTTCCGCCTCGGCGAGCTCGAACATCTGCCGGTCGCCGACAATACCGCCGACGTGATCCTCTCGAACTGCGTAATCAATCTGGTGCCGGACAAGGCGCAGGTCTATCGCGAGGCGTTTCGCGTGCTGAAACATGGCGGGCGGCTTGCGATCTCGGATGTGGTCAACAAGGCACCGCTCCCCGCCAAGCTGAAGGAGGATCCCGCGCTACTCTGCGGCTGCATAGCCGGCGCTGCGACGGTACAGGAAAACGAGGCGTGGCTCGCCGAAGCCGGCTTTGTCGATATCCGGGTGACGCCGAAATCGGAAAGCCGCGAGCTGATCGCCACCTGGGCGCCCGGCTGCGGCATCGAGGAATACGTCGTCTCGGCCATGGTCGAAGGCCGCAAGCCGGCTGCCTGACGCGATCCGGGCACGGCCCGGATCAGGGAAGAGGGGATGCATGACATCTGTCGCCAATCTGGACCAGCGCCGCTCCGCGCCGGCGCTGGGCACCTTTGAGCGGTATCTGACGCTGTGGGTGGCGTTGTGCATCCTTGCCGGCATCGTGCTCGGCCGGCTGTTGCCGGGGCCTTTCCAGAGGCTGGGCCGCATGACGGTCGCCGAGGTCAATATCCCGGTCGCCGTGCTGATCTGGCTGATGATCGTGCCGATGCTGCTGAAGGTGGATTTCGGCGCGCTGCACCGCGTGGCAGAGCAATGGCGCGGCATTGCCGTCACCGTCGGCATCAATTGGCTAGTCAAACCCTTCAGCATGGCGCTGCTCGGCTGGCTGTTCATTGGCTGGATCTTCCGGCCGCTGCTGCCGGCGGGGCAAATCGACAGCTACATTGCGGGCCTCATCATTCTAGCGGCGGCGCCATGCACGGCGATGGTGTTCGTGTGGTCCAACCTGACCGACGGCGAGCCGAATTTTACGCTGACGCAGGTCGCGCTCAACGACACCATCATGGTGTTCGCGTTTGCGCCGATCGTCGGATTGCTGCTGGGTCTGTCCTCGATCACGGTGCCGTGGACGACACTGTTCCTTTCCGTCGTGCTCTACATCGTCGTGCCGGTGATCGCAGCCCAGCTGTGGCGCTGGTCCCTGCTGGCGCGAGGCGGGGAGCCCGCGCTGGCGCAGACCCTGCGGACCCTGCAGCCGATCTCGCTGATCGCGCTGCTGGCCACATTGGTGCTGCTGTTCGGATTTCAGGGCGAGCAGATTGTCCGGCAGCCGCTCATTATCGCGCTGTTGGCGGTGCCGATCATCATTCAGGTTTATCTGAACGCCAGCATTGCCTACGCGATCAACCGCGGGCTTGGCGTCCCGCACAATGTCGCGTGCCCGTCGGCCCTGATCGGCGCCTCCAATTTCTTCGAGCTCGCGGTCGCCGCCGCCATTGCGCTGTTCGGCTTTCAATCCGGCGCAGCGCTCGCGACCGTTGTCGGCGTGCTGGTCGAGGTGCCGGTCATGCTCTCCGTGGTGCGGATCGTGTTGCGGACCCGCGGATGGTATGAGGATGGACATGGTGTGTTCTCCGCCTGACGGCGCATTCGATGACTGATTTTGACACGCGGCCCGCAACCCTCGCCGATGCGGGGTCGATTGCCGAAATCTACAATCAGGGCATCGCCGACCGCATCGCGACCTTTGAGACCGAGCCGCGGACGGCCCCGCAAATCGAAGAGTGGCTGACCGGGCGCAATCTGGTGATGGTCGCCGAAACCGGGGAAACGGGAGTCGTCGCCTTCGCGGCTTCGTTCCCCTATAGCGCACGACGCTGCTACGCCGGCATCGGCGAATTCTCGGTCTATGTCAGGCGGGACTGTCGCGGGCGCGGCGCCGGCCGCACGGTGCTCGCCGCGCTGATCGAGGCAGCTGAAGCGGCCGGATTGCACAAGCTCACCAGTCGGGTCTTTCCGGAGAACGCGGCCAGCCGCACCCTTCTGAAAGGTTTCGGTTTCGAGGAAATCGGGATTCATCGG
>JAFASL010000941.1 GCA_019244535.1 Alphaproteobacteria bacterium | reverse complement strand
CGGCCGCGCCCCCGCACGGTTTGACTTTGCGAGGCTCGACAGCCTGAACGGCCACTACATCCGCGCTGCCGATGACGACCGCCTAGTCTTGCTAATTGCGTCAGGACTTGAGAAAGAGTTCGGACAGCCGCTTTCCGAGATGGCGCTCGGGCGCTTGCGGCAGGCGATGCCCGAACTGAAACTGCGGCCCAAGACTTTAGTCGAGCTCGCCGCCAACGCCCGCTTCCTGGTGATGCCTCGGCCGATCCGGCCGGACGACAAAGCCGCCAAACTGCTCACCGCCGACGCGCGCCGGTTATTGGCTGATTTGTCCAAGCTGTTGCGCGGCGCCGAGTGGGAGCCAGGACGCCTCGAGGACGCGGTCCGCACCTTTGCCGGAGCGAGGAATATGAAGCTGGGCGCGGTTGCTCAGCCGCTGCGTGCGGTGCTGACCGGGTCGCTCGCCTCCCCAGGGATCTTTAGCATGATGCAGGTCCTAGGCCGGGAGGAAAGCCTGGGACGGATCGCCGACGCCACCGGATAGGTGAACCAATCCGGGCGTTTGCCAAGCGCGGGCAAGGGGCCTATTTTGCACTGCATCAGGGCAACGGCCAGCAGGCCTAGCGAAGAGGTGGATCGATGGACGGCGACAACATGGTGACCGGTACGATGACGCTCACCGACAATGAAACCGGAAAGTCGATCGATCTTCCGGTGATCGGCGGATCGATCGGTCCGCGCGTCATCGATATCCGCAAGCTTTATGCGCAAAGCGGGCATTTCACTTACGATCCCGGTTTCATGGCGACCGCAGCCTGTCGCTCGAACATCACCTATATCGACGGTGACGAGGGGATACTGCTCTATCGCGGCTACCCAATCGCGGAGCTGGCGAACAAGAGCGACTTCATGGAAGTCGCTTATTTATTGCTCTATGGCGAACTGCCGACCGCAAAAGAGAGGGAGAAGTTCGTCTACGACATCACGCATCACACGATGGTGCACGAGCAGCTCACCACCTTCTTCCGCGGCTTCCGGCGCGATGCGCACCCGATGGCGATCATGTGCGGCGTGGTCGGCGCCCTGTCGGCCTTCTACCACGATTCGACCGACATCCACGACCCCTACCAGCGGATGGTCGCGTCGTATCGCCTGATTGCAAAAATGCCGACGATCGCGGCGATGGCGTTCAAGTATTCGCTGGGACAGCCTTTCATCTATCCCAAGAACTCGCTGAGCTACGCCGAAAATTTCCTCCATATGGCTTTCGCCGTCCCGTGCGAGGAAATGAAGGTCAGCCCGACCTTGGCGCGGGCGATGGACCGGATTTTTATCCTGCACGCCGATCACGAGCAGAATGCCTCGACCGCGACGGTCCGCAACGCTGGGTCGAGCGGCGCCAATCCGTTCGCCTGCATCGCGGCCGGCATCGCCTCTTTGTGGGGCCCCGCGCATGGCGGCGCCAATGAAGCCGTTCTCAAGATGCTGGCGCGCATTGGCGACAAGAAGAACATTCCCGAATTCATCAGCCACGTGAAAAACAAGAACGAGCACGAGATCCAGTACGGCTTCGGGCATCGGGTGTATAAAAACTACGATCCGCGCGCTCGTGTCCTCCGCGACAGCTGTCACGAGGTGCTCGACGAGCTGGGCATCAAGAACGATCCATTGCTCGATTTGGCGATGGAGCTCGAAAAGATTTCGCTCGATGATGATTATTTCATTAGCCGCAGGCTATACCCGAATGTCGACTTCTATTCGGGCATCATCCTGAAGGCGATGGGGTTCCCGACCTCGATGTTCACTGTTCTGTTCGCGATCGCGCGCACGGTCGGCTGGGTTGCACAATGGACCGAGATGATCGCCGATCCCGATTCCAAGCTTATGCGTCCGCGCCAATTGTTCACTGGCTCCGCGGAGCGCCACTACATCCCGGTCGAAAAGCGCGGCTGACCGGTTCGTAATTGCGAGCGCCGCGAAGCAATCTCAGCCACGGCGCGGGATTGGTTCGTTGCCCTCGTAATGACGCGCTAAGGGCTTGTGCGTCATTGCGAGGCGCGCTCGCGCGCCGAGGCAATCTCGGCCGGTCTTAGACGGCCTGGACGTACGCCTGCGCGCTGCTGTATCAATGGATGCGTCGTAATGCAGTCGTAGCCCTGTTAAGAGGCCATCACGGGGAGGAGGTCTGGATGCTTGAATACAAGCTGATTTCTGCGGATTCTCACGTCAGCGAACCGCCCGATCTATGGGCGACCCGGGTCGACAAGCAATATCGCGAGCGGGCGCCTCGCCTGATGGTCAATCCGCCCGGCAAGGAAGGCGCCTATTTCTTGTATGAAGGCTATACGCCCCACCCGATTGGGATCGGGCTCGGCGCTGGCAAGAGCCCGGAGGAATTGGCCGAGTTCCTAACCAAGGCGACCTACGCGGATGCGCGCCCGGGCGGCTGGGATCCGGCGGAGCGGCTGAGAGACAACGAGCTCGACGGTGTCGAGGCTGACGTCCTCTACACGACGCTCGGATTTCGTATCTTCTGGATCAAGGATGCGGGACTCCAGGCGGATTGCTTCCGCGTCTACAACGACTGGCTCGCCGAATACTGCAGTTACGCTCCGAAGCGCATGGTCGGCTTGCCGATGATCTCGCTTTACGACCCGGTGGCCGGCGCCCGCGAGCTCGAGCGCTGCGCGAAGACGGGATTGAAGGGCGCGATGATCTGGTGCTCGCCGCCGGCGGACCGACCTTACAGTTCCGAGATCTACGATCCGTTCTGGGCGGCCGCGGAGGAGTTGCGGATGCCGGTCAGCCTGCATGCCATCACCGGCATGGGGTGGGAGAGCCAATGGGATTTCAGCGACCGCTACATGCGCGGGACGGTATTGCCGCATGAGATCGAGCGCTCGTTCAGCGTGCTGATCTTCTCAGGCGTGCTGGAGCGTTTTCCGCTACTGCAGATCGTCTCGGCGGAAAACAATATCGGCTGGCTGCCCTATTACTTTCAGCGAATGGACCGCACCTTCGAGCGCAATCGCTATGCCGCGGGCTGGAAGCTGAGCCTCAAGCCGAGCGAATATTTCCAGCGCCAGATGTGGGCCACCTACATCGACGATTATGTCGGTGTCGCGAACCGCCACTTTATCGGCGTCGACAAATTGATGTGGTCTTCGGACTACCCGCATCAGGCCTCGACCTGGCCGCATTCGCAGGAAGTCGTCGCGCGCGACTTCAACAACGCCAGCCCCGAGGATCGCTTCAAGATCACCCGCGCCAACGTCGCCAAGCTCTACGGTTTCCAGGTTTAAGCGCATTCCGGCCGTCCAGTCCGCCGTTCCTACTGGACTGCCGGAGGCGGTACGCACGACGCTCGGCGAATTCACCGCGGCGGCGCAGGAAGCGTTTGCCGAAGATCTTCTCTCGATAGTGCTGTTCGGCTCGGCTGCCGAGGGCCGCCTCCGGGCCACCTCCGACGTCAACCTTGTCGTTGTGCTTCGCCGCGTCGACCCAAAGAAACTTGAGGCCATCGGCGAGGCCTACCGGTTTGCGCACGCGGCAGTCGGATTGTCCGCAATGTTCTTGCTCGAAAGCGAAATCGCCGTCGCAAAAGACGCCTTCGCAGTAAAATTCGCCGACATCATCACGCGCCATGAGGTGCTCTATGGATCCGACCCCTTTGTAGGGCTGACGGTCTCGCGCGAGGCAGCCTTGCACCGGTTGCTTCAGGTGCTCGTCAATCTGCAGCTGCGGTTGCGCGAGCACTACGCCCTGTCCTCCGTTTATGACGAGCAATTGGTGAGAGCGGCAGCAGATGCGATGGGGCCATTGCGGGCCAGCGCGGCGGTGTTGCTGTGGCTAGAATCGGGCGCAAGGATCGCGCCACGCGACGCGTTGCGCCGGATTGCGGATGAGACGGGCTGCACTGCGGCGCTTGCTGTGATGACCGAGGCGCGCGAGAGCGGCGGCGTTCCGTCTGTGGGGGCATCCGCTACGCTGGTTGGTGCAATCGAGCTGGCGACGCAGTTGGCCATGCGCACTGAGCGACTGCCCGAACCGGGCGACTCCTCTATATGAATCCATTCGATCTGAGCGGCCCCTCTTTTCTGGTCTTTTATATTGGCGTGGGGCTAGTCGTAATAATCGGATTGAAGCTTGTCATTGATGAAGCGGAAGGCGGCGCTCCGCGCGCTCTGCCGCTGAACGATCCCTACCAGATCGCTTGGCTGCGCGGCGGGACGCCCGAAGCAGCTCGCATCGCCGTCCTGTCGCTGACCGACCGCGGCCTACTCGCCGTAAACGGCGACAACCTCGTCAATCTGGGTATCGCGCAATCCTCTGTGCGGGAACCCATCGAGCGGGCCATTCTGACGCGGTGTGCTCAATCCGGTACACCAGCCACCGCTATCCTAAAAGATCCCGCGGTGGAACGCGCCTGCGCACCCTATCAGGCCCGCTTGGAGCGCCTGCAGCTCGTGCCCGATGCGGCGATGCGAGCCCAGAGATATCGCTGGCTCGCCGTCGCCATTGCGATCCTGCTCGGTATCGCTCTCGGCAAGATCGTCGTCGCCTTTGGCCGCGGCAAGTACAATGTGCAATTTCTCGTCATCCTCATGGCGCTAGGATTGTGGGTGGTTTTGCGTATGGTGCGCCGCCGCCGCACTCACCTCGGCAGCAGAATGCTGAACGATCTCCGGCGGCTATTTAAAGCGTTGCGCCAGCGGGCTGCGAGCATCCGTCCGGGGGCGGTGACCAGCGATGCCATGCTATTGGCGGCAGTGTTTGGCATATCCGCATTGCCGGCCACCGGTTTCGCCGATTTCCTGCGGGTCTACAAGAAAGCAGCTCGCTCGGGTGGCGATTGCGGATCCGGTTGCGGATCGGCGTGCGGATCCGGTTGTGGCGGCGGAGGTGGAGGCGGCTGTGGCGGGTGTGGCAGCAGTTGAGCGCCGTGAACGGTTCGGGCTCGGCTGGCGCCCCGAGCTCGCCGCCGGAATACTTGCGCATCTCGACCGGATCGACGTTATCGAGGTTATCGCCGAGGATTATTTCGATGCTCCGCGCCGCGACCTGCGAGCACTGCAGACATTGGCAGCCCAGGTCCCTATGGTTTTGCACGGCGTTTCGCTCGGCCTGGCTTCGACAGTCGCTGTCGAACCGTCGCGGCTCGATCGCGTAGCACGGCTCATCGAGGCGACCCGCGCCGAGAGTTGGTCCGAGCACCTGGCTTTTGTCCGCGGTGGCGGGATCGAGATCGGCCATCTTGCTGCGCCGCCACGCACCGAAGCATCGATCGAGGGAGCCTGCCGCAACATCGATTGCGCGGCACGCATCGTCGGTTGCGCGCCGCTCGTCGAAAACATCGCCACTCTGGTCACGCCGCCGACGAGTCGCCTGGGCGAAGCAGAGTGGATACAGCGGATCGTCTGCGGGACGGATGCCGGAATATTGCTCGACCTTCACAATCTTTATGCCAATACCATCAATTTCGGCGACGATCCCCAGATATTGCTGCGCCGATTGCCGCTCGAACGGGTGACGGCCGTCCACCTGAGTGGCGGACGTTGGATCAACGGGCCGAATGGGGCGCGAAGACTTCTCGATGATCATCTTCACGACGTGCCGGCGGAGGTGCTCGCGTTGTTGCGGGAGCTCGGCCGTCTCGCCCCTCAGCCGCTGACTGTCATCATCGAAAGGGACGGGCGCTTCCCGCCAATAGCGGGCCTGCTCGATCAGCTCGATAGCGCCCGGACTGCGCTCGCGGCCGGCCGGGAAGCTGCGGCATGAGCTCGCCGGCGCTGGAGGAATTCCTCGCTCGGCTCTACACCGACGAGCCGGCTCTTGCCAAATTTCTACAGGCGCCCACCGAAGCGGCCCGGGCGGCCGGCCTCAACGATGCCGAGGTCTCGGCGCTCGCGGACGCCGATCATATCGGGGTGGTCATGGCAGCGGCGAGCTTCCGCGCCAAACGGGAACGACGGAAATCGCGGCGCCGGCTGCCGCCCTGGTAGACCTCACGCGAGATGCCGCCTCTCGGCATTGACCTTGGCAGTGATGTCGTCGTGCATGGCCACTCGATTCTGCCGCAGTTTGAACTTCGGCTATGGAAGTAGGCGGTCGCTCGATGGTCCGCGGGGCGATGACGAAGTGGCGCCGAGAGCGGCCATTCTTCGAGTAGCGAACAACGAGGAGCGTGGGATCGTCTGGGAAACCCTGGTGTCGAGAACGATGCGCGATCTCGTCGCGGGCTGCGGGGCTGCGCCTTGAGGGCTCCATGCGTCGCGCGGTCTGCTGGAACTCGTCGATCCACGTCCGCAGCCGTCAATAGATGTCAGGCACGAAGCGCTGACTTGTTATCTTCGGACGCTTGTAGTCGCTGTCGGATTGACGCGGAGGCAGCGCAATCTCGACGGGGTTCAAGTCATTGTAAGGGACTCGCGACAGCAGATGAGCGATGCAATTGAGCCGGGCTTGTTTCTTGTTGTCGGAGTTCACCACGTACCACGGGCTTACCTTAGTGTCGGTTCGGGCGAACATAAGGTCTTTTGCCTGTGAATAATCGACCCAACGCCGACGGGATTCTATGTCCATGGCGCTCAGCTTCCAGCGCTTTATCGGGTTGTGCATGCGGTCCTGGAACCGTTTCTCCTGCTCCTCGTCATTTACTGAAAACCAATACTTCACGAGGATGATGCCCGAGCGAACCAGCATTTCTTCGAACAGGGGGCACGACCGCAGGAACTCCTGATATTCCTCCTCCGTGCAGAAGCCCATGACACGCTCAACGCCGGCGCGGTTGTACCAGCTCCGGTCGAACAGAACGATCTCACCGGCCGAGGGCAATTCCGCCACATATCGCTGGAAATACCACTGCCCGCGCTCCCTCTCGGTCGGAGTGGCAAGGGCGACGACGCGGCAGACGCGAGGGTTCAGCGGATCTGTAATGCGCTTGATGACGCCACCCTTGCCCGCTGCATCCCGCCCCTCGAAGATGACGCACATCTTGAGACGGTTGTGCCTCACATATTCCTGCAACTTAATCAGTTCGATTTGCAGGTGTATTAGTTCCTCAATGTAGTTGTAATTTTTGGGGGGTTTGTGTGGTTCGGATCGGTCACCCACGATCCAGTACTGCTCGACTTTTGCGGTCTCCCTCGCTAATTCCGTCACTTCGCCACCAGCGTGTTGGTGTTTGTGCTTCCTTTTCATGTCGACCGTCTCCTTCGAATCGCGATGGCGGGCAGGTTCTCTTCCCGGGTAACCAACAAAACCCGCAGGTTACGCCGTTTGGTCAGAGGTTCAACCAAACACTGTCCGTGGCATTGAGGAGGTGGAACTGTGAAAGGTGGCTGACCTCGTTCTAATCTTCCGGAACGCCGAAAAGTATGACCAACTGCCTACACACCCGACCGCGCGGTTGTGAGGCGGCGCCGGCGACGGCCGAAATGGGGCAATTCCAGCCGAGCATTGCTGGCACGGTCTTGGGCAGCTCTTGGTCGAGAAGCGGAAATTTTAAACTGTGGCACTACGGGTCGCTCCCGCCGCTTGACCTCGGCCCGGCCTCCCGTGAGGATGCGGAGAGAAGGAGCGGGCTGCGACGAGG
>JAFASL010000883.1 GCA_019244535.1 Alphaproteobacteria bacterium | reverse complement strand
CTCCTACTTTAGCGACGGTTTTCTGGTCCTGCCCGACTACGTTCCCGGACCCTGGCTAGCCCGGCTCTCTGCGGCTACCCAGAAACTGCTGGATCGTAGCCGGTGTGTCACCAGGTCCGACAGCATCTTCGTGCTTGAGGAGGGTCATTCAGCGCAAAACCCACGCCTGCATCGCGTCACCAGCCCGCAAGATCACCACCCAACATTTTGGGAGTTCATTTGCGACCCAATCATGACCGATCTTGCTGCCGAAGTGGTCGGCCCCGATGTGAAATTCCACCATGCCAAGCTCAATGTGAAATCCGAACGCGGCACACGTGGGTTCAAATGGCATCAGGATGTTCCCGCATGGCCCCACACAGACTACAGCCCGGTGACGATCGGGGTTTACCTTACTGGCTGCGATACGGACCAGGGGCCGTTGACGTTCCTCCCCGGAAGCCATCTCGGTCCGTTGCACAGCATGTATGATAACTCCGGTGCCTTCGTCGTCCATATGCGCGATGAGTTAGCTGCTTCCATTAGCGCAGACATGATTGAGACCGCGACAGGCGGCCCTGGAACCACGGTCTTGCTCAACTGCCGCACGATCCATGGCTCGGCGGAGAATAGCTCTGACCGAGCACGGCCACTGCTGCTTCCGGTCTACTCGTCCGCAGACTCATTTGCATATACACCCAGCCCGATTATGAGCCCGCGCCAAGGTGACATTGTACGCGGGCGCCCGGCGCGTTTCGCCTGTTTCGACACCCGCCCCTGCGAGCTACCCCCCGATTTCCGCGCGGGCTACAACCCGCCCTGGTTGGCGCAGCGCGATGAGGAGAAGAGGGCCGACAGACCGCCAATGCTGTAATAGCGCTCTGATAGTAGGTTGGTTATCACGCTGGCCGCTTGGGTCCGGAAGAATGGCTAACCACAAAGTCACGGCGATTGGCAGGCGCTTCCGCCCCGGAGTAGGTTTGGCCTATGCCATCCAGCAAACCCCGGGTTGCGCTGTTCGTGACATGCTTGGTCGATCTCTATCGGCCAACGGTCGGGTTCGCCGCCATCAGGTTGCTTGAGCAGGCAGGTTGCCAGGTAGAGGTTCCGCGAGGCCAGACCTGCTGCGGCCAACCCGCCTACAATTCCGGTGATCGCGGCACCACGCGCGATCTGGCGCGTGGCATTCTTGATGCATTTGGCGGGTACGACTACGTCGTGGTCCCTTCCGGTTCTTGCGGCGGAATGCTGAAAACGCACATGCCGCACCTGTTTGACGATGATCCCAACCTGCGCGCACGCGCTGACGCGCTTGCTGCGAAGACGTTCGAGCTTGTCAGCTTTTTGACCGACGTTCTCGGCATCGAGCGCCTGACAGCCCCTTCCCCGATCGGCATGGTGACTTATCACGATTCCTGCGCAGGCCTTCGGGAACTGGGGATTAAGGGGCAACCGCGGCGCCTGCTACGCTCCATCGGAGCGACGATTGTGGAAATGACCGAGCCGGAGATTTGCTGCGGCTTCGGTGGAACGTTCTGTGTGAAATACCCGGACATCTCCGTACGTATGGTATCGGACAAGGTGCGGGATATCGCCGCCACTGGCGCGGATATGGTGCTGGCGGGCGATCTCGGCTGCCTGCTCAACATTGCCGGGCGCATAACGCGAGAAGGACACCCGGTTAAGGTTCGCCATGTGGCGGAAGTCCTTGCGGGAGCCTCGACTGAGGCGCCGCCGATTGGGGGAACTAACGACTGAGCGTCGCGAGGCCGACGATCCCGCCCTGTTAGAGCGACTGCGCCGGTGATGCGCGACGAAGTCTGCGAACCAATCTTGCGGACTCTGACTTCGCTGGCCCAAGGTGGTTCGGGCCTCCCGCCTCTTACCTGCGGCCCTTGGGCGGGCGTTGGCTTGGCAAAGCCGCGTCAACTGGCAACGAATCTCCTACGACGTTCCGGTAATACCGGTCCCAAATAGGGCAATCCCATCTAGCCCAACTTCGCGGATTCACCCCTGATTTTTGCGAATTGCACCGCGTCGAGCGGCGGTTTTGCTGGGTTTCCGAGGCACTGCGGCGGCCAAACCGGCTGTAGTGCCGACCTGGCCGATTCCCAACGCGGCGGCGCGGATTGTATGGCTGCGGGGCGATGTTTCTGCGCCACAAGATTCGCCGGAAGGACGGCAAGCTGCACCGCACCTTCAGTATCGTTGAGAACCGCCGGGTTGCGGGAGGCCGGGTGGTGCAGCGCCACGTGCTGTATCTCGGCGAGATCAACGACTCGCAGCAACAAGCGTGGCGCAAGTCGATCGAGGTGTTCGACGAGGGCGCCGCCCAATCACGCACGCTGTCGCTGTTCCCGGAGGATCGCTGCGAGGGGCTGTTGGCGGATGCCTCGATCGTCCAGCTGAAGCTATCGGAGATGCGCTTGTGCCGGCCCCGCCAATGGGGTGCCTGCTGGCTGGTGCTGAGATTATGGCGGGAGTTGCAGCTCGATCGGTTCCGGGCGGAACGGCTGCCGGCCAGCCGCAAACACACCCGCTGGGATGATATCCTGTTGGTGCTGCTGGCCCACCGCCTGCTGGCGCCCGGCAGCGAATGGCGTCTGCACCGGAAGTGGTTCGAACGCACGGCTCTGGCGGACTTACTGGGGGGCGACTTTGGCCTTGCCGAGATCCACAAGCTCTATGCCTGCCATGACCGGCTGCTCGCGCATAAGCAAGCTGTGTTCGCTCATCTGCGGGGACGCTGGCGCGATCTGTTCAACGCCCGCTTCGATGTCCTGTTGTATGATTTGACCAGCACGTATTTCGAATCGGCTCCGCCGTTTCCGGAAGGCGACAAGCGGCGCCACGGCTATTCCCGTGATCGCCGATCCGATTGCGTTCAGATCGTCATCGCGCTGGTGGTGACCCCCGAGGGGTTGCCGCTGGCCTATGAAGTGCTTGCCGGCAACACCGCGGACAAGACGACGCTGCGGGGATTTCTGGCGCGCATCGAGGCGCAGTATGGCAAGGCCAGCCGCATCTGGTTGATGGATCGCGGCATTCCGACGGAAGCGGTGCTGGCGGAGATGCGGAGCGCCGATCCGCCGGTCTGCTACCTGGTGGGCACCCCCAAAGGGCGGCTGACCAGGCTGGAGCGAGAGCTGCTGGCAAAACCCTGGCAGCAGGCGCGGTCCGGCGTGCAAGTGAAGCTGTTGGCGCAGGATGGCGAACTCTACGTGTTTGCCGAGAGCCACGACCGTGTCGGCAAAGAACGTGCGATGCGCCGGCGGCAGCTGAAATGGCTTTGGGCACGCCTGGCACAGCTCGCGGCCATGAGGCTGACGCGTGAGGAACTGTTGATGAAGCTGGGCGCGGCACGCAGTCAGGCACCGACTGCCTGGCGGCTGGTGAAGATCACCGTCGAACAGCAAAATGCTTCATTCAGTTATCGCCTCGAGCGCGACAAGTTGCGCCAGGTGCGCCGGCGTGAGGGCCGATACCTGCTGCGTACCAACCTGACCAGTGACGATCCAGCGCAGCTCTGGGGCTATTACCTGCAACTGGTAGCCGTTGAGCAGGCGTTCAAAAGCCTCAAGGACGAGCTTGGTATCCGGCCAATCTTCCATCAGTTGGAAAGACGCATCGAGGCGCATGTCTTCATCGCCTTCCTGGCCTACTGCCTGCAGGTGACGCTGCGACAACGGCTGCGGGCATTCGCCCCCGGTCTGACGCCGCGCAGCGTGTTCGAGAAGTTTGCCGCCGTGCAGATGATCGACGTGCAGGTGCCGGCCACGGATGGTCGAGAGATTGTTCTGACCCGTTACACCGAGCCGGAGCCCGAGCTGAAACTGCTGCTCCATCACCTCAGGCTCGATCTGCCAGCTCAACCGCCACCAAGGATCACCGCCGGAGCCATCATCCCACCCGCTACCCTGTAGTGCCGACCTTTTGGGCCTGGACCGAGTCATATCAATGGCTTAGCAGGTGCGCACCCGGTGAATCGGCGAAGTTGGGTTAGTGCTTTCCCCCTAACCCCCTCCCGCAAGGGGCTCGCAAAGGGAAGCGGGAGACTTAAGTGCGCACCGCAAATATAATGATCCAGGAGTGAGCGAGATGGGTGAAATTGCACCGTGCTATAGTTCGACGGCAAGGCAGAGGAGGCGGTGGGCTTCTACCCTTCCGTTTTTCAAGAACTCAGCCATTACGAGCGTCATGCGTTTTGGAGATGCCGGACGGAACTGTCAGAATTTCTGTGTGCGAGGCGTTTGAAGATCTTGCCCCTATAGGCGCCCTGATTGTAGCGGGCGGAAACCACGGCGGGCGAGCCTGCGCCACCCCCATTTTGCTTTGCTGGCAAATGTTCA
>JAFASL010000873.1 GCA_019244535.1 Alphaproteobacteria bacterium | reverse complement strand
TACCGTCTCAATGTCGATCGGCTCGGGCGAGCGATGCGGCAGCGCCGCGCCAAGCGCGATCTTGTCCTTCAATGCCATGCAGCGCGCCTCTCGACCGGCTATGCGGTCTGGACTTTTTCAATCAGCTCGATTTGCGCACCGTCGGGCGCTTCGAGGAAGCACACACGGCGGCCATTGTTTGGCGGCAATTCTTCGAGGACGCGCACTCCGTTTTCCCGGAGCTTTGCCATTGCCCCGGGGTAATCGTCGGTATCGAGCGCAATGTGCTCGATGCCGTAATGCTGCTCGTGGTTTTGTGTCGAGATCAAGGTTGTGATGTTGAGCGTCAGCCCGTGCAGGTTCACCCGATGGCCCCGGCCGGGGATCTCGGCCACATAGGTGGCGCCGA
The DNA here is from genome assembly GCA_019244535.1 of Alphaproteobacteria bacterium. Classification (GTDB taxonomy): domain Bacteria; phylum Pseudomonadota; class Alphaproteobacteria; order ATCC43930; family CGMCC-115725; genus AP-15. Next base: position 2,680 of record JAFASL010000873.1, on the reverse strand, counting down.
GGTTATCGATATAGAATTGCATGGTCTGCTTGGGATCCTTGGTCTTTACATGCACGTGCTGGATCGCAAAGGACATGGTCGCTCCCTCCTCATTCGCCGGCATCGCGGCCGGTGCACGATATCCCGGTTGGCTTGTCGCAGCGAGCCTATTTCGCCGGGGCGTTTTGCTGATCTCGCTGTTAAATGCAGCCAAAAAACAGCAAACGGAAGCGCCCTTGCCGCGGCTATCCTCGACTTTTTCGGCTGGGGCACGGCAATATCAGCGGCATTGCTCGCTTGTATCCGATAATATTCGCTGATTCGGGCCCCGCCTTGCAGCTGTCTTCAGCGCATCCAATGACATTTCGATGCATTTTCGATCAATATCTAACACATTCCGAAACAACGACAATTATCATGCAATTACGGCGATTTCAGGGATGGAGTCGGTCGGTAAGGCGACGAGTCCTCCAACCCGCACTCTCGTGCCTAACGCAAACACATGATTCGACGATATGGTCATGGCCGGCCTCGTCCTGCGGGCCTTCAGCCCACGAGTGGACAACCGGCTTCAAGCGTACTCTCGCTCTCACCACCCTGAGGAGAGTAAAACTGGACTCCATACTGCACAGCTTTGGAGTCCCGACAACGCAGCCGTAGCTCGAACGGGCGGGATCATAGTCTTGCTTGGTAGCAGGTTTGGAGGGCGGCTCACGACCGAAGCGGCCTTTCGGGCTCCGCTCTGGGAGTGGGTCCTGCTGCCCCCTTTCCGGTCATTTGCCCAGGGTCAGTCGTTGGACTTCAGTTGGTTGGAAAGCTGTCATTGGGTTCCCTGCTGCTGGTTAGCCGAGATGTGCCCCTCAGACCTCAATCCGGCGGATCAGGGTTTCAGCGTTTATCACGCTCGTGATCGTGATCGCCGTTGCTAATCGGGACGATAGGGTAATTGTCGCCTTCGTTGGGGTATTCCGGGCTGGCGGCTGGTTGTCGTCGCGGTCGCTGTCAGCCGCGCACACTAGACTGCTTGCTTTTGTCGTATCGCCGACCCCGCTGTACCGCGGCAGTGCCGGGTAGGGGCGGACGGGCGCGCGAAAGTCGTCACGCCCTTAACCACCTTGGAGACGATGATCTGGTCCGAGGCGATGCCCTGCTCGACCCACTGCACTAGCGGACTCAATCCATCAATAGTGTCTGGCGCAGCACCGCCCCCGCAATGTGCCACTCCCGGCAGCCGAGCGAAATTTTGCGTGCCACGCAGTGCTTCGTTTCGGTCCGCCCGCCAGTTAAATGAGGGGCTTAGCCAGGACTGGCTAAGCCCTCATCATTTCCAGGTAACCGGAGAGTGGCTTTTTGAACGGAGGTCGAAACACCGCCCTTTCCTCGAGCACCGGTCCCTCCCCACCAGCCCGGCCTCGTGCGTCCCGCAGGCTTTCGCCTTTGACGGCATAGCCGATAAGAGCATTCTGGTCCGCATGGGATCGGGAAGTGTTCGTTAGACAGAGGCTTTGGCCACACCTAGCCGCGCCAACGTCCCCTCGTCGACGATTCCGGTCTCGGGTAGGTTCTCCTTCCGCTGAAATGCGCGCAAAGCCTCCACCATCACCCCATATAGGTCTAGCCCATTCACCGTGTACGGCCAGAAGCCCTGCTGGAGAAGCGCAAGTTGCACGCGCATTATCAGTAGCTGTTCGTCCAGCTGATCCGGCATCCGGGTTGCAGCTTGGCTCCTGACGTCGGCCAAGACGTTCCGGGCCTCGGCTTCACGTCCGGAACCCAGATACGCAGCCGATAAGTTTTCTCGAGAAATGGCAAGGTTTGGGTTGGCTACTAGAGATTTTCGGAATGCCGCAATCGCCTCGTCGTACCGGGCCATCTGCAGCTGGGCCATTCCGATTTGATGGAGCCAGCCCGCCGTGTTGGGATCCCGTGGGCTGAGGCGCATCGCCTGTTCGACTGAGGCCGCTGTTCGCTCGGGGTGCCCGGCCTTCGCATACAGCCTTCCGAGCCATCCGTAGGCCCTAGCGAGATTGGGATCGAGCGTTATAGCAGTCTCAGCCGCAGCGGTGGCCTCGTCGAGTTCGCCGCGATAGTCTCGCTCATTGCTGTAGGCCAGGATGCGGGACTTCGCCAGGAATGCTCGGGCATTCCGTGGCTTGATTGCCAACGCGCTGTTCACGGCATCCGTCGCTCGCCGTTTCCATTCATGATCTTCGGATACGTGAAGATCATAAATGGCCGTGAGGTAGCTGCCGGCAAGGCCAATCAGCGCGTCGACATTCTGTGCGTCTATCGCTAATGCCCTTTCGCATAGCTGCCGAATTTGTGCGTTCTGCTCACGCGAGGTCGGCTTGTTCAACAATGCTCGCGCTTGCATCGCGAGGTCGACCGAATCGAGATTGTTCGGGTGTTCGCGGATCGACCGCTTGCTTTCGGCCTCAACGAGCTCAGCCGTGAGTTCAAAGGCAATGCGCCGGGTTATGTCGTCCTGGATTTCCAGCAGATCAGAAGCCTTTCGGATGAACCGTTCGGCCCAGAGATGCGCACCGGTTTTGGCGTCTACGAGTTGTGCATTAACCCGAACCTGGGTGTCCGGAGCGACGGACGCTCCCTTCCAGGACGTATCGCACACCAATTCGCGGCCAATCTGCTTTGCCTCGATCGCTTTGTCCTTATAGGTGAAGGCGGTATTGCGGGCGATCAC
>JAFASL010000844.1 GCA_019244535.1 Alphaproteobacteria bacterium | reverse complement strand
GCCGCCGGGGCTCGACAGCCCGCCGAGCACGGCGCCGGCGAAGCCGTAGAGCAGCACTCCCAGCATCATGTTCGGATCGAGAAAGACAACCGGAGCAATCAGCATTCCGGCGACCGCGCCAATTGCCGTCGACAGGCCCCAGCCAAGAGCAATCATCCAGCCGACGCGGATGCCGACGAGCCGGGCCGCTTCCGGGTTGGCGGCGGCGGCGCGCATCGCCAGTCCCAGCCGCGAGCCGCGAAAGAACAGATAGAGCAGCGCCAGCATCACCAAGGTCACCGCGACCATCCCGGCCTGATGGGTGCTGATCAGGCCGCTGCCGAACAGCGGTTTGGTGCCGAACGGGGTCGGGAACGACTTGATCGTGAAGTTCCAGATCTCTCCGTCCGAACTGTTGAGGATGCTGAACAGCGCAATAAAGGCGACGAGCTGCGACAGGATCGGAGCATTGCGCACTGGCCGGAACAGGACGCGGTCGATCGCGACTCCTATAATAAAGGAGATCGCCACGGTGACGGCAAAAGCGGCCCAGTAGGACCAGCCCCAATCGATCATCTGCCAGGCGAGAAAGGTCGAGAATGTCGCCAGTTCGCCTTGCGCGAAATTGAGATGGTCGATCGCCTGGTAGACCATGACCACGGCGAGCGCCATCGTCGCGTAGATGGCACCGGTAGCGAGCCCCGCCACAACCTGTTGCAGCAGCTGTTCCACCGCCCCTAATACCCCAGATACGAGCGGCGCACCGCCTCGTCCTTGGCGATTTCGCGCGCCGGCCCTGCCATGACGATGCGTCCGGTTTCGAGCAGGTAGGCCTCTTCGGCCAGATCGAGCGCCAAGGCCGCGTTTTGCTCGACGATCAGCATCGCGACGTGCCGGTCCTGGTTCAGCCGGCGCAGGATCGCGAACAGCTCGGCGACGATCAGCGGCGCCAGCCCAAAGGACGGCTCGTCGAGCAGCATCAGCCGCGGTCGCAGCATCAGCCCGCGGCCGACCGCCAGCATCTGCTGCTCGCCGCCGCTCAAGGTTCCGGCCTGCTGGCGACGCCGCTCCTTGAGCCGCGGAAACACCGAGTAGACTTCCTCGATGTCCATGGCGATCGCCTTATGGTCGTGCCGGGTCATCGCGCCGAGACGCAAATTTTCTTCGACTGTCATCCGCACAAAGGTGCCGCGAGCCTCGGGCACGTGCGCGATGCCGAGGCGCACGATGTCCTCGGTTGCCCAGCCGTTGATTGGCTTGCCGTCGAAGCGGATTTCACCGGTGAACCGCACCATCCCGCACAACGCGCGCAACGTCGTCGTCTTGCCGGCGCCGTTGGCGCCGAGTAGGGTGACGATGCCGCCTTCGGAAAGCGCGAAATCGAGCCCGTGCAATGCCTGGCTCTGGCCGTAAAAGGCGCGCAGCCTGCGAACCTCGAGCATCATTGGCGAGCGTCCGGCGCGCCTTCTGTCGGCTTGCCGAGATAGGCGCGGATGACCGCCTCGTTCTGTTGCACTTCGGCCGGAGTCCCTTCGGCAATCTTGCGGCCGAAATCGAGGGCCACGACCTTGTCGGAAACCGACATGACAAGGCTCATGTGGTGCTCGACGAGAAGGATCGTGACCTGCTGGTTGTCACGAATGCGGCGGATCAAGTGGCCGAGCGCAGCAACTTCTTCGTGGTTGAGCCCACCGGCGGGCTCATCGAGCAACAGCAATTTCGGGCGCGCCGCCAGCGCTCGCGCCAGCTCGACCCGCTTGCGGGTGCCGAGCGGCAGGCCGTCGGGCGGATTGTGCCCCACTTCGCGCAGCTCGAGCATGTCGAGAAGGGTCCATGCCGTCTCTTCGAGCGCCTTCTCCTGTCGTCGCACCCAGGGCAGGTGAAGCGCGTCGCTGACAAAATCGCTGCGGCAGCGGGCATGACCGCCGATCCGCACATTGTCGAGCACCGACTGGCGCGGGAAAAGCGCGAGGTTCTGGAAGGTGCGGGAAATGCCGATTTCGGCAACGCGATGTGGCGGCCAGGGGAGCAGCGAAATGCCGTTGAACAATATATCGCCGCGTTGCGGGTTATAGAGACGGCTCAGACAATTGAACAGCGTTGTCTTGCCGGCGCCGTTCGGGCCGATGAGACCGAGGATTTGGCCTTCTTCCAATTCGAACGAGATCCCGTCGAGCGCGACGATGCCGCCAAACCGCAAAGCGACATCCCGAACCTCCAGGAGCGCTGCACGCCCCATCCATCCTCCCGTTCAAGATATTTACGCGACTTCTTCGAATCGACCCTGCCGGCCTGATCTCCCGAAGTCAAGCGGTGGACCGGATTGGGACTTCATTGCGCCGCTCCATCGCGATAGTCTCGCCGGGCAAGCGTCGAGGAGCATCATGGGCAGCATCAACGCCAGCGTCGATCTGCGTCGAGACGGCGAGATCGCCGTCATCACCGCCGACAACCCGCCGGTCAACGCGCTGAAGCATGAGGTGCGGGCCGGGCTGGTCGAGGGGCTGCTGCAGGCTCGCGGCGACAACAGGGTCAAAGCGGTGGTGATCGCCTGCGCCGGCCGGACCTTCTTCGCGGGCGCCGACATCACCGAGTTCGGCAAGCCGCCTCAGCCGCCGAGCCTCCACGACGTCATCGCCGCGATCGAAGCGATGCCAAAGCCAGTCGTTGCAGCACTGCACGGCAC
>JAFASL010000697.1 GCA_019244535.1 Alphaproteobacteria bacterium | reverse complement strand
GCCGGCTCGGGAGACGGCTATGGCGTGTTGCGTCATGCTTGGGCCAATTACCGCGACGAAAGCTTTGTCCTGCAATATCTGAGCCCGGCCATGATCCGCCGGTTCCGGCTGTTCCATGTCTCGGACGACAGCACGAAGCCGGCATTGCGGGTCGAGGCGATCCACGACGACGTCGGGTATCGCAAAATCCGCAGCGCGCTGTCGCGGCAATACGACCTATCGCGTCGGGAGCCCGACATTCAGGTGGTCGATGTCGACCTGCGAGGCGATCGCTGTCTTGTCCTGGCGCATTATGTCCATAACGGTGTACTTCTCGAAGAGAAGAGCTGCCGCGCGGTGATCCGACATGCGGCCACGCTGTGGGGCTATTCGGTCAAGCTTCTTGAAATCGATGCCTCCACAGATAAGACGCTCAAGACTTACGAGGTGGCGCCCCCCGGCTGACCGGGCTGCTCGGGAGCGCCGACCCTGGCTCCCGAGCAATGCCGTGCGCGATGATTGTTCTCGGCATCGAAACGAGTTGCGACGAGAGTGCTGCAGCCGTCGTGGCGGCGACCTCGTCCGGCCCGAAAATTCTTTCCAATCTGATCCATTCACAGATTGCGGAGCACCTGCCCTATGGCGGGATCGTGCCGGAGATTGCAGCGCGCGCTCACCTGGATCATCTCCACCCGCTGATATCGCGCGCGCTCAGCGAGGCCGGCATCGGTCTCCGCGAGGTTGACGGAATAGCTGCGGCGGCCGGACCGGGCTTGATCGGTGGGCTGATCGTCGGCTCTATGACAGCAAAGGGTTTGGCTTGGGCCGCCCGCAAGGCGTTCCTCGGCGTAAACCACCTAGAAGCGCATGCTCTGACGATCCGCCTGACCGATTCCGTGCAATTTCCTTACCTTCTCTTGCTCGTTTCGGGAGGACATTGTCAGCTCCTCGTATGCGCCGGAGTTGGCCGTTACATCCGCCTCGGGACGACTCTGGACGACGCGGTCGGCGAAGCCTTCGACAAGGCCGCAAAGCTGATCGGACTCGGCTATCCCGGCGGCCCGGCGATTGAGGAGGCTGCGCGCAACGGCGACCACAATCGCTTTGCTCTGCCCCGTCCGATGAAAGGCAGGCCCGGGTGCGATTTTTCGTTCTCCGGCCTGAAGACAGCGGTGCGCCAGATAATCATGGTGGGCGGCGGCCTTGATCCCCGCGGCCGGGCGGATCTGGCCGCCTCGGTCGAACTGGCGATTTGTGATGCTTTGGCCGATCGCACGGCGAACGCGGTCGATTGGTTCCGTCGCAAATACCCGGAGGGAGATGCACTGGTGGTAGCCGGCGGCGTTGCTGCCAATAAGAGGTTGCGAGAACGCCTCATGAAACTCGCCACTGATGCCGGGCTGCGCTTTGCGGCGCCGCCGTCGCCATTGTGCACGGATAATGGCGCAATGATCGCCTGGACCGGAATCGAGCGGCTGCGGCTCGGGTTGATCGACAGCCTCGACGCGCCGCTCAGACCGCGATGGCCACTCGACCCCGGCGCGCCGCCACGCTCTGGCGCTGGGGTGAAGGCGTAAGCAAAAAGCCGCGGGCGGATCAGGTGAGGCGCTTGGCGATCATTGGCGGCGGTGCCTGGGGAACGGCGCTCGCCATGGTTGCCTATCGTGCCGGCTCGCTTCCGATGCTGTGGGCCCGCGACCCGGACGTGGTCGCTCAGATAAATCAGCACCATCAAAATCCGCTCTTTCTCCGTGGTATCACCCTCGACCCCGCAATCACCGCCACTGCGGATCTGAGTTTTGCGACCGAAGGAGCGGAGGCCGCGCTGTTGGCCGTCCCTGCGCAATTTCTGCGCGGTGTGCTCAAATCGCTGGCGCCCAGCCTTGTCCGCGGGACCTCCTTGCTGCTTTGCGCCAAAGGTGTCGAGACGAGCACGCTCAAAACGATGTCGGAGATCGCCGCCGAAATTCTGCCAGCCTGCCCAGCTGCGGTGCTTTCCGGGCCGTCCTTTGCTGCCGAGGTGGCGCGAGATTTGCCGACCGCGGTGACGATCGCGAGCGGGGACACGTCGCTCGGTCGCGCCTTGATGAAGGCTATTGGAAGCCGTCGATTTCGGCCCTATCTGTCGCCAGACCCGATCGGCGCCGAACTCGGCGGCGCGGTCAAGAACGTCCTCGCTATGGCGTGCGGCATCGTCGTCGGCCGCGGCCTTGGTGACAACGCGCGGGCCTCGGTGATCACCCGCGGATTGGCGGAAATGATCCGGCTTGGGGTGGCCAAGGGCGGTCGAGCGGCGACGTTTCGTGGCCTCTCTGGGCTGGGGGATGCCGTGCTTACTTGCAGTTCCGTGCAATCGCGCAATTACGCGCTCGGCATCGCGCTTGGTCGCGGGCAGACCCTTGAAGCGGCGCTCCGCGGCAGGCGTTCGGTGGTCGAGGGTGTCGCGACAGCTGCCTCGATTGCCCGATTGGCCGAACGGCTCGGCGTCGAGATGCCGATCAGTTCCGGAGTCGATGCGCTGCTCCACCGCGGGCAGACGGTGGACCACACAATCGATCTGCTGTTGCGGCGCCCTTATCGAGCCGAGTAGGTGACCAGGCAGCAAGACTTCCAGGTCAGTTGGGTCAGGGGGCGGAAAACACTTTTCTGGACCCGCTGAAAGCCAATATCATTGGGGGCGGACAACGCCATCGGCTCGGACCGAAATGAGCGACAACGGAAGACGCGGCGAGGAAGGACCGGGAACGGGTGTCGTCGTCAAGACGAAGCCGAAGACGAAGAAACCGTCAATGTACAAGGTTCTTATGCTGAATGACGATTACACTCCGATGGAATTCGTTGTTCACATACTCGAGCGGTTTTTTAACAAGAGCCGGCAAGAGGCGACCCGCATCATGCTCCACGTGCATAAGCGAGGGGTTGGGATCTGCGGCGTCTATACTTACGAAGTCGCCGAAACAAAGGTGACCCAAGTCATGGATTTCGCCCGGCAGCACCAGCATCCGCTGCAGTGCACGCTGGAAAAG
>JAFASL010000686.1 GCA_019244535.1 Alphaproteobacteria bacterium | reverse complement strand
GCGGCCGCGTCGTTGCGCGCCTCGGTGAGGTCAGGTTCGTGCCCGGGAATGCCGGGATAGGCCGGCGGGCCGTATCCGCCTATGATTGCCAAGGCAAAAGCCTCCAAGACAGCGGGATTGGTCGCGGTATCGCGCGATGCCACGATGACCTCGGGCGGTGCGCCGGCAAGCCCTTTGTTGAAATGGAGTCCGGTGGTCCAATGCCGGCTGGCGGCGAACAGAGCGTCGGCGAGATGCTTCTGGCGGTCCGGCTGCAGAAGCGAGGCAGGCAGCCAAAGCGACTCGTAGCCGTGCCAGAAGGCTCCGATCTGGTCGTGGTCGCCGACCCAGGAGAAATCCCCAGGCGCCGCGCCCGGTCGCGAGTCGCTTATGATTGCGTTGGGAGAATGCGCCTTAAGGTATGCGGCGTCCCACAAGCTCCGCGCCGGGAGTGCGAAAATATTCGGTTGGCCCGAAACCCTATAATCCTGCGGCGAGGCCGCTATCCAATCCAGAAATGGCTGCCAAACCGCCTGCGCTGCCGCTTTGTCCAGCCCGCGGGAGACCATTGAGAGTGATAACGTATCGTCGCGCCGCAGATTGATACTCTCACCCCAATGCGGGTTGAAAAGCTGCTTAGCATAGAAGCGAACAAAGGCCAGGATCAGGTCGCGATACGCCACGCCCGACATGGCCTTTACCGAAAAGAATACCCCGCCGGCCCAATCCGCCAAATCGTGCGTCTTGAGCGTCACCCGAGTGATGATGCCGAAGCTGCCACCGCCGCCGCCTTTGAGTGCCCAAAACAGCTCAGGATCTCTGCAGGGATTGGCGATCCGTACCTCGCCGTCGGCGGTTACTACCTCTGCCTCCAGCAGTGATGCTGCGGCGGTCCCATAATTCTTCGAGAAGCTGCCAAACCCGCCGCTCTGGATCAGGCCGGCGACGCCGACGGTGGTGCAGCCGCCGCCCTGTACGTAACGACCCGCCTGGGTCGTCACCGCACTGTAGACATGGAGCCAGATCGCGCCGGCGCCGACCGAGACCGCCGCCTGGGACGGAGCGGCGCAACCCTGCGGCACGAAATCATCGTGCAGCACAATATCGTCCATGGCCTTCGTCCACACGAGCAGTGAATCCGGCGCATTTGATGTACCCAGATAGCTGTGCCCACCTCCTTTGACCACCAGCCGGAGATTATGCTCGCGCGCGAAGTTGACCGCGGCGGCGACCTCCCCGGCGGACTTGGCTGCCACGGCATAGACGCTGGGGGCAAACATCCATGCGTCGGCCCAACCGGTGCTCTCGGTTGCACCCGGTTGGCCGCCGATGAAGAAAGGGTTGCGCAGCGCCTTCAGTAGATCGTGGCAAGGCAAGCTATCGGATGCGCCGACACAGGCCATCAGAGGCGATTCAACCTTGAGGAGCCGGCCGCCGACCGCCTGCTTCAGTCCGTCCCATTCAGCAGCGCTGGGCCACGCGGGATCGCCGGGCCGAATACGGTGCCCTGGTGGGCCGCCGGGCGCTTTCGCGAGATTCGTCGGCACCCGCGAGTAAGCCAAGCTGCTTCCTAACAGTGGAATTGCCGCTGCGTGCTGGAGCAAAGTTCTTCTTTTCATCTGCTATGCCTATCTGCAGATGCAGCGGCGTGTGATTCTTTTTCTACTGCTCCTCAGCGCAGTGCGAGGAGGCAGGCGCGGGCGGCGGCGTCGAGGATTGCGCCGCTGTCGATCTGGTACGCGCGATACAGGTCCGGGATATCGCCGGATTGGCCAAAGCGATCGACCCCCAGTGGCACGATGCGGTTGCCGGCCACTGCGCCGAGCCAGGACAAGGTCGCCGCGTGGAGGTCGCCGACCGTGACGAGAGCCGCGCCCGGCCGCAGCCGTACCAACAACCGTTCGGCGACACTGCTTTCGCCGCGGGCGCGCGCCGCCAGCCAGTCGCGATGCAGCCGGTCGGGCGAGGTGATCGCAAGCAGACCGGCCCCGGTCACGTCTTCGATGATTTCGCGGTGCGCCGCCAACGCTTCCGGGGCGACTGCGCCGCAATAGGCGATCGCCAGCTCGGCGCCTTCTGCCGGCTCGCGCAACCAATAGGCGCCGGCGATGATCGCCGTTTCCAGATCGGCGGCGATGTCTCGCTTCGGCTGCTCGATCGGCCGCGTCGACAGGCGGAAATAGACCGATTGGCCGTCGTCCCGCTGGATCTCTTCGAACGCCCAGCGCAACAGGATCGCCAGCTCATCGGCATAGGCCGGCTCGAAGCTGACCAGTCCGGGCTGGGCCAGCCCGATCAGCGGCTCGCCGATCGATTGATGAGCCCCACCTTCTGGAGCCAAGGTGATTCCCGAAGGCGTTGCCACGAGGATGAAACGGGCATCCTGATAACAGGCGTAATTCAGCACATCGAGGCCCCGCTTGATAAACGGGTCGTAGAGCGTCCCGATCGGGATGAGGCGCGTGCCGAAGAGCGAACCGGCAAGACCCAGAGCCGCGAGCTCGAGAAAGAGGTTACTCTCGGCGATGCCAAGCTCGATGTGCTGACCTTGCGGCGCCATCGCCCAGCGCTGCGCCGAAACGACCTTCTCCTCGCGAAATGTGTCGGCGCGCTCGGCGCGGTCGAAGATCCCGCGGCGATTGACCCAGGGCCCGAGGTTGGTCGACACCGTGACGTCGGGGGAGGTCGTCACGATCCGCTCGGCGAGCGCGCTGTCGCCGGCCGCGATGTCCCCGAGGATCCTGCCAAATGCCTCCTGGGTGGACTGCCTCGCGCCGCGAGGTACCGGGAGGTTCGGCGGCACCGGAATCCGCGGCGCGTCGTGCCACCGCCGGGCGGCGCCGGCGAGCGGCGCCGCCGAAAGAAAAGCCGACAGCCGCTCCGGAGGCAGGTCGAGCCCGGCGAACCGGTCCCATTCGGCGCCTGCATCGACTCTCATCATGCGCCGGAAAGACGCCATCTGGTCGAGGTTCATCAGCCCGGCATGATTGTCCTTGTGCCCGGCAAAAGGCAGCCCGTAGCCCTTGATCGTATAAGCGATAAAGCAGGTGGGCCGGTCGTCGGCGACGCCATGAAAGGCATCGAGAACCGATTCCATGTCGTGGCCGGCAAGGTTAGTCATCAGGCGCTGCAGGGCGGCATCGTCGTGGTCGTCGAGGATCGCCTTGATGCCGGGATAGCGGTTGAGGTCGCGATTGAGGTGCTCGCGCCATCCCTCGCCGCCCTTGTAGACGAGCGCCGAATAAAGCGAGTTGGGACAGGCGTCGATCCACTCGCGCAGATGATGGCCGTCGGAGCGCGCGAAAGCCGCTTCGAGGAGCCGCCCGTATTTCAACGTGACGACGCGCCAGCCCATCATCTCGAACATTGCGTCGATACGGCCGAAGAGGCGGTCCGACACCACGGCGTCGAGGCTCTGGCGGTTGTAGTCGATCACCCACCAGAGATTGCGCACATCGTGCTTCCAGCCCTCGAGCAGGGCTTCGAAAATGTTGCCCTCGTCGAGTTCGGCGTCGCCGGCCAGCGCGATCATCCGGCCCGGCGGGCCGTCGGTCGGCATCAGCCCTTTGAGCCGCAGGTAGTCCTGCGCCATCGAGGCGAACAGGGTCATGCCGACCCCGAGGCCGACCGAGCCGGTCGAGAAATCGACGGTTTCACCGTCCTTGGTGCGCGACGGGTAGGATTGCGCGCCGCCAAACGCCCGAAACCGTTCGAGCTTGTCGCGGCTCTGATGACCGAAGAGGTATTGGATCGCGTGAAACACCGGCGAGGCGTGCGGCTTGACCGCAACCCGGTCTTGCGGGCGCAACACGTCGAAATAGAGCGCCGTCATCAATGTCGCCAGCGAGGCGCTCGACGCCTGGTGGCCGCCGACCTTCAGGCCATCGCGGTTCGGGCGCAGGTGATTGGCATTGTGGATCATCCAGGTCGACAGCCACAGCACCTTGCGCTCGAGCGCCGTCAGGCACGCGATCCTGTCCTCCGCTTCGGTTTCCTGCTTGCCAGCGGCTCCGCTCTCCACGGTCTGCAGCATGTCCCGCTCCTGTCTCGGGTCCACAGCTTACCCGAAATCTGGCGACCGGATGAGTCACTCAGCCGGATGCCGGTGTTAACGCCGAGACATCAACGCGAGATCGGCGATGACACACCGCGCTGCCGCTGCCGTCCTGGTTTTCTCCGTGACCCCTGCCTCGGTGGCCGCTTGCCTTGGCGCGGAGCCTACAGCCGAGCCGCAGATCAGGCCCGGCTACACGAAAGGGCCCCCCGCGACGCCGACTGTGGCGCTCACCGCGGACTCCGGCGCGCCGCTAGCAGAAATGGGCCGGCGCGCCTAAATTAGCTCTGGAGGCCGGGCGACCGGCAAAGCTGGAGCATCTGCAGCATGGCGGACATTGCGAGCGAGGTCGAAGAGTGCCGCATCGGATTGACC